>CAZOOX010000046.1:0-27468 GCA_964581545.1 uncultured Anaerolineaceae bacterium | reverse complement strand
TAACAACTAATCCCGAGATCAGGGATGGAAATATTTTTTCAAGCTGAAGCTTATGAAAAGCGGAGGTGATAAGAGAGTTATTTGCTTCACGATGATTTGACAAAATCTCATTCTCCTTGAGAAAGAAAACAGGACACACTTTTTACTCACGCTTAAAGAAGTATACCTGATGGCAGAAAACTGCATCAAAAAAGAGACGCTCTCCTCACAGAAAGCGTCTCTTTCCTTTTCGCCTAATTACCTAATCCCAAATTACCTGATTTTAAACATCTGCCTCAGCTTCATTGCCAAATTAAGATCGCCACCCAGTTTAAGTATACCTTGCATGAAAGCAGCCATGCCGTCCACTTCGCCAGTGAAGATGCCGATGTAGTCACTGGAGTCAGCCGCCATCGTCATTTTGGGGTCATCGTGAACACCTTCAACGGTCTGGACTTTGTCGTCTTTGATCGCAGCGGTTTAGCGGAAGCAGCTTCAAAATAGAGCCCGTGATCGGTGAAATGTTTGCCAATTTGGCGACGGGCGAGCAGGAGTGCCCCATTGACGGTTCTATTTTTAGCCTAAATCGCTTCTCCGATGACAAAGAGTTCGATAGCAATTCCAAATTTGGAATTGCTGACAATATTGTTTCATAATGCATTTTTAATGATATAGTGGAAGTATTAGCCCTGCGAGAATCGGCTTTCAACTTGACTATGTAAGAAGGAGTCGGAAATGATTATCTACTTTTCTCACGGTAAATTGGGAACGCCTGATGGGATAAAGATCAGGCGTTTAACAAAGGTTGCTCAAAAACAAGGGCACAGCGTGCGCATTCCCCCTTTCACAGACACCCTTGACCCGGAGGTGCGTGCCAAGCGCTTGAGCAATATCTTGAAAAATGACGTTGACAGGAAAATCCTTGTTGGCACAAGCATGGGTGGATATGCATCTCTCGTCGCCGCAGAAACTATCCCTGTAAAAGGCATTTTTCTCCTCGCCCCTGCTCTCTATCTGGATGGATACAAAGTGCAGAAATTCACTCCCAGAGCGGAGTTTATTGAAATTGTCCATGGTTGGAACGATATGACCGTTCCTCTTGAGAATTCGATCCGTTTTGCAAAGAGGCATCGCGCCGCACTGCATATTTTGGACAGTGACCATAAATTACATAGTGCACTAGAGATAGTTGCAGGGCTATTTGAACTGTTTTTAGCATCCCACTTTTAATACAAAGAGACGCTCTCATCATAAGAAAGCGTCTCTTTCTCTTTTCCTAATTGCCTGATCTCAGACTACCGGATTTTAAACATCTGTGTCATCTTCATCGCCAGGTTCAGGTCGCCAGCCAACTTGAGCTTACCTTGCATGAAGGCTGCCGCCTTGTTTGAAGACTTTTTTCTTTGATTGAAGCCCATAAATTCTTTTGCTATGATGGTATTAGGCATCAACACTTAAACAAGTTTAGCCACCTCAGGAATAATTGCATCATGACTTGGAAATGCTTCAGAAAATTCTCAATAATACTCATATATGGAGGATGAGATGAAGAAACTTTTTACGACCACACTGGTTGTTGAAGCCATTTTCGGGCTAGGATTCCTTACTATTCCCGGATTTATGTTCGGGACATTTGGAGTCACTCCCAATGAGTTCGCTATATCATTGGCAAGAATGTTTGGCTCTGCATTACTCGGATTTGTGGTGTTGCTCTGGAAAGGAAGAGGGAGCGATAATCAAGAATTAAAGGAAGCCATATTAGCTAGTATGTTTATTTATTGGCTCTTGAGCACCCTGCTGTTACTGCTAACGCAACTGTCAGGCATATTTAATATCATGGGTTGGGGAGTAGTTGTGTTGCATTTTGGTTTCTTAATTGCTTATGGTACTGCCCTTTTCAAAAAGTAGCTTCTTAACCCAAAAGAGACGCCCTTTTAATGAGAGCGTCTCTTTTTTTTACCTAATCACCTAATCCCTGATTACCTGACTTTAAACATCTGCGTCAGCTTCATCGCCAGATTCAAGTCGCCAGCCAGTTTGAGCTTGCCCTGCATGAAGGCAGCCATGCCGTCCACTTCGCCAGTAAAGATGCCGATGTAGTCAGCGGAATCAGCCGTCATCGTCATCGTGGGGTCATCATGTACACCTTCGACAGTCTCCACCTTGTCATCTTTGATGGCAGCATACCAGTCGCTGGCTTCTTCGCCCGTGAAGTGGAACTGGATCACGGCGTCGAGACCAGGGGCTTTTTCGGGGAGGAATGCGCCGGGCATTTTTTCCATCAGTTTTGCTATTGTAAGTGCCATTTTATATCTCCTGTTTTAATGTTTAAAGTTGAAAGTTACAAGTTTTCTACTAGCGGCGGTTGAGTAGCCGATGCAGCCCCACAGAAAAGACGTGGGGGCGGCGTATCGAAATCGTAGCGGCATTTCAAAATCCGCTTTGGTTTCGATACGTCCTTCGACAAGCTCAGGACTACTCAACCGCCGCTAACTAATTCCTAATTACCTAATCACTAATCCCTGATCTACTGCAAATTCTCAAAGATCGCAGCAGCGCCCATGCCACCGCCGATACACATCGTGACCATACCATATTTCGAGCCACGTCGTCCCATCTCGTAGAGGAGTTGGGTGGTCAGCTTTGCGCCCGTGCAGCCAAGGGGATGTCCCAGTGCAATGGCGCCGCCATTGACGTTGACTTTCTCTTCATCCAACTCCAGTTCACGCATGACAGCCAGCGACTGGGATGCGAAGGCTTCGTTCAGCTCGAAGATATCAATATCGTCTTTCTCTAAACCAGCGATCTTCAACGCTTTGGGGATGGCTGCCACGGGCCCCATACCCATGATCTCAGGCGGGACGCCGCCCACAGCGTACGAGACGTAACGTGCGAGGGGCTTGATACCGAGTTCCATGGCTTTATCTGTCGACATAACGATTACGGCTGCCGCGCCATCCGACATTTGTGATGAGTTTCCGGCTGTAGAGCGCCCACCCTCTTTGAAGGGCGTGCGGAGTTTTCCCAATCCTTCCACGGTGGAATCGCCACGCGGACCTTCGTCTCGGGAAACTGTAAATTTACGGGTAGCAGGTTTACCATCCGCGCCGACTTCGGTCACTTCCACTTCGACGGGGACGATCTCGGCATCGAATAATCCAGACTCTACAGCCTTGGCCGCTTTCTGATTCGATTGCACAGCAAAGGCATCCTGATCTTCTCGGCTGATATCGTATTTCTCAGCAACGTTTTCGGATGTCAGTCCCATGCTGGTGAAAGCTTCAGGAGTGGCTTCCGCCTGCTTCAAGTTAGGCGCAAATTTATAACCCGTCATCGGAACCTGGGTCATCGACTCAGCGCCGCCAGCGATAACAACTTCCATCTGCCCCGTCATGATCGACTGCGCTGCATGAGCAATGGACTGCACGCCCGATGAGCAGAAACGGTTGATCGTTTCACCCGTGACAGTATGAGGCAGCCCCGCACGCATCGCCGTCAGACGTGCCATATTCATGCCCTGCTCGCCTTCGGGGAAGGAGCAGCCGAGAATGACATCGTCAACATCGGCGGGATCAAGCTGGGGGGTTCGATTCAGCAATTCTTTTATCACAATCGCAGCCATCTCATCCGAACGGACAGTCGCCAAACCACCACGCTTGGCTTTGCCCACAGGGGTACGAACAGCGGCAACGATCACAGCATCTCGCATTTCCATTATTTTCTCCTTTATCGGTTCAAGGTTTAAAGTTTCAGGTTTAAGGTTGCAGGTTTTGAACCTTCAACTTTCAACCTTCAAACCTTTCAACCACTCCTAATTCCGCAAGACCTTACCCGTATTCAGCAAAGCCCACATGCGCTCTTGTGTCTTTTTCTCACCACAGAGTGATTTGAAGGCTTCACGCTCAAGGTCAAGCACATATTGCTCGCTAACCCATTGCGGCTTGCTCAAGCCACCACCGCTCAAGACGTAGGAAAGCTTGTTGGCGATCACATTCTCGAATTCAGTGATGAATTTGCCTTCCTTGAACATATGAGCGCCCAATTGCAACGCACCAAACATATCACGTCCAGCGGCGTAGATCTGCTCAGGCGGAGGCGGAGCATAGCCCGTGTTGACCATGTGCAGGACTTCTTTCTTCGCTTCAGCGAGAAGATGGTCACGGCTCATCACAATGCGATCCGCTTCAGTGAGAATACCCATCTGCTGGGCTTCCCGAGCGGAGGTTGCCACCTTCGCCTGCCCGATCTGTAAGAAGGCTCGCTGCAAGGGTGCATAAGGAACCATCTCGGGCGTGCGCATGGCGGGGTTCATGACGCGGCGCATCATCTCTTTCGTGCCGCCGCCAGCGGGGATCACGCCTGCGCCCAGCTCGACCAAACCAATATAGGTTTCGCCAGCTGCAACCACACGAGAACCGTGCATCACCAACTCACAGCCGCCGCCGAGCGCCATTCCGGCAGGGGCAACAACCACGGGTTTCGGTGAGTAGCGCATCCGCATCATCATATTCTGTAAGGTGGCGATCATCTCGTCGAGCTGATCCCACATGCCCTGCTGGGCAGCCATCACGACCATGAAAAGATTTGCGCCAGCGCTGAAATGGTCGGCTTCGTTGCCGATCACCAGCCCGTCGAATTCGTTTTCGGTGCGGTCGAGGCCTTCGTTGATCATCTCGATGATGTCGGCGTCGAGGCTGTTCATCTTCGTGTGGAATTCAACGCATGCCACGCCATCGCCCATATCGTAGAGGGTGGCACCAGCGTTCTTCTTCACCACCGTCTGTTCTTTAAGCAGTACCAAGCTCGGGTCACGAGCGATGCGGACGTAGTCATCTTTAGAAACGTCGTAAACGCCGACGATATTTCCGTTCTCATATTGATAGAAGGAGTCACGTCCGCCTTTCAGCATGATGAGGACCCAATCGGCAGGTGCGAAGCCCGCAGCAGTCATCTGATCAACGAGCGCCTGAACTCCGAGCATATCCCAGACCTCGAAGGGGCCAGCTTTATGCCCGAAGCCCCAGCGCATAGCATCGTCGATGGGTTTCATGGTGTCGGCAACTTCGGGAATCAGCGCTGAAGCGTACTGCGAACCCTGATAAACCAATGCCTGGATAAGCTTCGCGGCTTTATCGTCGCCATCGAGCATCGCCTGGATGCTGCCTTTCAGATCGTCAGCCTTTTTAGCTGCACCAACGGAGTCGAAACGGGGTTTCTTCGGCTCGAGATATTCGAAAGTTTCAAAATCGAGATGCAAGAAGGTTTTCTTGCCATCAGCATCTTTCTTGACATTGTAGAAACCGCCCCGAGTTTTATTGCCCAGCCAGCCACGTTTGACCATCTCTGCGATAAGCTTGTTGGGGGCCTCTGCTTCGAGATAGGGTAAGGCGTAAGTGTCATGCTGGATAAGGGGAGCGAGGTTGCGCCCGACATGCTCCCAAACATCGATGCCAACAAGATCGATCAAGCGGAAAGTGCCGGTTTTGGGGCGACCAATGATGGGACCTGTGACCATATCCACTTCTTCGATGGTATAGCCATTTTTCAGAACATAGTCGAGGGTAAATGCACCCGTGCCAAAAGCAAGGCGGTTACCGATGAAGTTCGGCGTATCCTTGCAAAGGACGATGCCCTTGCCAAGCCGATACGAACCAAAATGGCTAACAAAGTCGACCACTTCGGGGAGGGTATCGGCGGTGGGGATAACTTCGAGCAATTTCAAATAGCGGGGCGGGTTGAAGAAATGCATCCCAAGGAAGTGCTCCTTGAAACCATCCGAGAGACCATCCGCAATATCCTTGACAGGAATGCCCGATGTATTCGTAGCGATGATGGCCGTTGGCTTGCGAATTTCATCAATACGCTTCATCAAATCCTGTTTGATCTCAAGATTCTCGATGATGGCTTCAACGACGATATCAGCATCGGCGATGACGTCAAAATCATCTTCAAGATTGCCGATATTGACCAACTCGTGCTGAGCAGATGAGAAGAATGATGCGGGGCGAGATTTCTTCGCCGCCGTCATGCCAGCTTCGACGATGCGATAGCGGACGGCTTTATCGTCACGGGTCAAGCCCTTTTTCTCTTCCTTATCTGTGAGTTTGAATGGCACGATATCCAACAAGGTTGTTGAGATACCGGCATTCCCAAAATGTGCTGCCAACGCTGCGCCCATTGTCCCTGCGCCGACTACGACGGCTTTGTTTATTTGGTATTTCATAGTTTTCTCCTGTTTCTTGAACCGCCAAGATTAAAGTGATGTCTTTGGCAGTCACAACGTATCGCGTATTTCGTATTGCGTAAGGAAAACCATTACGCAATACGCATTACGAAACACGCACCTTAGCGCAATTGTCTACCGCGATAGCCCAACAAATTACGAGCCACAATCAGCCTGTTGATCTGTCCGGTGCCTTCGTAGATGTCGGTGATCTTCGCATCACGGAACCATTTTTCAAGCAGGAATTCACGTGAGTAGCCGAGGGGTCCCATCATCTCAATAGCTTTCTGCGTGATCTTCGTTCCAATATCACCAGCCTTGACTTTGCTCATTGAAGCTTCAAGAGGATTGTGCTTCTTGTTATCCGCCATCCAGACTGCTTTAAGGATCATCAACCAAGCTGAACGCAGCATGATTTCCATATCAATCACATCTCGCTCGATAGATGTTAAACGATTACGGGCTATGCCATAGCGGATTTCAACACCCTCTTCAGCCAATTTCTCTTTGACAAACTCCACCGTGCTGCGAGCAACGCCCATACCTATCGCCGCGACAAGCGGACGAGTGGCATCGAAAGTTGCCATCGCGCCCTTGAAGCCTTTGGTCGTTTTCTCGACAGTGGGCTTGCCCAGAATATTCTCGAAGGGGACGCGGCAATCCTGCATCACGATTGTGACAGTATCCGAAGCACGAATGCCGAGTTTATTCTCCATTTTTTCAACTTTTACGCCAGACGTTCCAGCTTCAATAACAAAGGAGCGCATCCCTGCACGACCAGCTTCGGGATCGATCGTTGCCCAAACAACGATAAAACCTTTTCCAGATTGTTCATATTCTGTCAATGATTTATCGCCAGCGGTCACAAAGATCTTCTCACCGTTCAAGACCCATTCGTTGGTCTCTTCGTCCAAAACAGCCGTCGAACGGATCGAAGAGGTATCCGAGCCAGCCCCGGCTTCGGTCATGCACATTGCTGCAAAAGTGGGCTTTTCGTCACCAAAGCGAGCCAGAAATTTCTTCTTCTGCTCAGGGGAGCCAGCCGCCTGGACAGCTGCAGCGCCAAGTCCACCACCCGGTGTGACCAGATACATGCCTGCATCGCCCCAGGAGATGATTTCCATCATATATGCCAGCATCTGATATCCGATCGGCGGGCGTTTCGGTTTGCCCGGGTCTACCTCTTTTTTCTCCTCTTTGGGAGCCAGCGAGCCTGCGCCCGAAGCTTTCATCGCCTGGTGCATAAAGGTGATGTAGTCCCACGGAATCTCGTGTTCGTTCTCATCGAAATAACGTGAATGTGGGCGCATCATATTTTCGGCAACAGTCTGCAAAACATATTGCTGTTGCACGATCGGTTTCGGGGTTTCAAATTCAATAGTCATCATTTCTCCTTTGTTTCAGGTTGAAGGTTTAAGGTTTCAAGGTTTTCTGTTGTACAACCTGCAAACTTTCCAACATTCAACCTGCAACCGCTCCTAGACAATCATTAGGCCGGTGAAGGTCGCAAAGCCGCGTCCGTTACGCATCCAGCGCTCAACAGGATGGTCACGAATATAGCCATGTCCGCCCAAAATCTGCACACCTCGGTCTGTGACCATCATCACCATGTCAATTGCAGCTATCGCAGCGAAATAGGCTGCTTTATACGCATCTTCTTTGCCAACATCCAGTTTCCAGGCAGCTTCCCAAGTCAGCATACGGGCGGCTTCGATCTCCGTCACCATCTCTGCCATCATAAAAGCAATCGCCTGTTTCTGAGCAACCTTCACACCGAAGACTTCTCGTTCCTTGGCGTAATCCACGGCATAATCAAGAGAGGCTTTCGCCACACCGACTGCCGTCGCAGCCAAGCCAACACGGCTGGCAGCCATGACCGCTTCAAAATCACCCTCAAGGCGATTTGTGGCAGGTACGCGCACATTTTCGAGCACCACATCGTACAAGGGCAGAGCATTCAGGCTCATCAATTTATTGCGTTCTTCGCTAACGCTCAAACCTTCAGCGCCGCCAGGAACAATGAAGCCCTGCGTCACACCGTCCACGTTGGCGTATACGATCATCGCTTCGGCATCAGCGGCAAAGGGGACGTAAGTCTTCTCGCCGTTCAGCACAAAGTCATCACCGTCAGCAACAGCCGTGGTTTTCAGATCGGTGGGGTCGAAATCGAAGGCTTTTTCGATCAAGGCAGCGGTATAAGCTTTCCATTCCATCTCGATCACGGGTGGAATGAGCTTTTCTTTTTGTTCTTCAGAGCCAGCTAGCAAAATTGGCAAAACAAAGAGATTCGGGGTCATTACAGCCAACGCACCTGGCAGATCGCCATAAGCCAACTCTTCAGCCGCCAAGGCACCCGTCACGCTGGAGTATTCGCCAAATCCGCCGTACTCTTCGGGGATGGATGCCTGCAGCACGCCCATCTCCCAGCCCTTCTCGACGAGACCATCGGGAAATTTACCGTGTTCCTCAGCCTCTTCTGCCGCTTCACGCAAATCACTCTCCGCATAGCGGCTGACTGCATCAATCAGCATTTTTTGTTCTTCGTTCGGTTCAAAAGAATACATTGTTCCTCCTTTAGTAGGATTATTTTGTGAATATCAGAACTGCGCTGCATCGAGCAGATGCGTAAGTGCCCCAAAGGGGTATGCAGTTCGGGTTTGCAAAAAGCGTACATTTGCAATATCCGCTGTGCAACGCATCCAAAAAAAGATGCAATGCACAGCTTTCTTTAACAGCAAATTCTCATTTGCTCTGCGACCGGATCATTTAAACGTTCATAAAGCAAAGGCACACTGCCCTGCTCAATTTCATTGATATTGGATATCCCCAACAGCCCGCGTTGGTAAAGATACTCGACATGTGCCCCAGCTTCTTCTACTGAAAGCAGGACATCGTAACCACCGACCTCCCCAAAAAGCTGGGATGAGACCTCGGCAACGGTATGCGGCTCAGCCAGGATATCCAGCGTTCGCTCCAGACGTTGGGCGTGAATCCGTTTAATTTGCGCTATCCTGTCCCCGAGCTTGAAAATCGGTTCATTATGCCCGCTCAAGGTAAGCGTTATGTCATTACCTGCCCAAGCTTTGAGCTTTTCCAGCGAGTCGAGATAATGCCCCAAGCCCATATTCAGCGTCAGACGCTCGGGCCACTGGTGTGGGGAAATATCGTTCAAGACATGGTCGCCGCCAAAAAGCACATCATGCAGACGAATGACGACATGCCCAGCGCTATGCCCGGGGACGTGCAAAAATTCAAATTCGCCGAGCTGCATATCTATGGCGTTATATGTGAAATCCACAGGCACGGATTTGAAAAGCATTTTGTTGACGAGATAAACGCGAATAATTTCTTCCTGCTTTTCGCTCTCTACACCAGCTTCGAGCAAAAATTGGCGCAAACGCCGCTCTGAGACAACGATCCGCTCTTCGTAGTTCGTCAGGTTGCGCAGATCAAGCTCGTGAATGCCGACTTTCGCGTCCGATTTTTCGAGAAGAAAAGGCAGCCCGCCAAAGTGGTCGATATGGCCATGGGTGATGAGGATGTAGTCCAACGCATCCATAACGGAAGCAAGCCCCTCACAAGAGCGCACCCGTTCAAATCCATCGAGAAGATGTTGGTTGCTGTTGCCAAATCCAGAGCCGGTATCCACCAAGACTGTCATCCCATCTTCAAAAACGAGATAGGCATAAGCCCAAAAATTTGGAAATGCTTCCATAGGGATACGATAAATTCGAGCGCCTTGCGCTGTGGCAAATTGCTCAAAAGTATGCGGTGCTTTGGTGGAGGGAATGGGCTGCATTTATCTGCCTCGTAAACCATCGAGGAAAAGGTTGGCGATCTGATCTGCGATGTCGCTTATATTAAGCTCGCCTGCGGGGTTGAACCAGGTGATCGTCCAGTTCAATGCCCCGAGCAAATTACGCACCGTAAGAGCAGTTTCAGAACAACAGAAAACACCCGACTGCATCCCTTCTTCGACAACTTCGCGCCAAAGGGCTTCGAAACGGTCTCGGTTGGGAATATGGCGTGCGTGCAATGATGGGTCAAGCGAACGATGCTCCATCAGCAATACGGATGTGAGGTCAATATGGTCAGTGAGAGCTTTCAGGTAGGCATGTATCATTTGCCGAAGCTTTTCATCTGCCGATGCATTTTCGTCCTCGACAATGCCGATCACCTGCCCCGTTAGCAACAACAAGGCTTGGTCAAGCAATTCGAGCAAAATTTCTTGTTTGCTGGCTACGTGATGGTATAGACTCGCTTTTTGAAGATTGACCGCTCCTGCAATATCGCTCATGGACGTGGCGTGATAACCTTTTATACGAAAAATTTGAGCTGCTGCGTCGAGAATCTCATCTTTTGTCATCATTGTGGCTGCTCCTAAAAACCTACCGACCGTTCGGTAGTTACAGCATACCAGAATCGGGGTGCGCGGTCAAGATGAAAAGTTGATTTTTCTGTGAATATGCTATAATGAACGCATGACTGATGAAATTATGGAAATCCCCGTTGAAGAAAAAGATAGCGAGGATAATGACGATAATCGCAAAGTAGCGATATTTGCTGTCATCTTCGTTTTGTTGATACTGGCAGGGATCATTGGGGCTGTAATAGGCTTGCTCCAACCCAATACACCTACTGAGAAGATTCGAGATATTTTCATCATCTTCATGGCATTTGAGTCTCTGGTTATAGGTGTGGCACTGGTTATTCTGATCTTGCAAATTGCCAGTTTGATGAATTTGTTGCAAAATGAGATTAAGCCGATCCTGGATGCAACAAACGAAACTGTACACACCTTGCGCGGGACTACTACCTTCATTAGCGAAAATGTCGCTGAACCCATCATTAAATTAAATGCCAATTTAGCGGGACTTCAGCGTGTCTTAGAAGTATTTGGCATAAAAAAGAAATAGAACCCAAAAGGAGAAAAACATGTCTGATCGTGACGAATTTGGTGCATTTTTAGTTGGTTTCATCGTTGGTGGTTTAACCGGCGCAGTCGCAGCATTGCTCTTTGCTCCCCAATCTGGTGAGGAAACCCGCACACTGCTTAAGGAGCGCGGAATTGAGTTGAAGGACCAGGCAACGCAAACAGCAGAAGAGGCAATTGCCCGCGCTGAAGCCGCCGCCGAAGAGGCAAAAGCACGCGCCAATGAGCTAAGTAAAGAATTGAAAGAACGCGGACAAGTTGTTGTTGATCGTGGCAAAGAAACGGTCGAGACCGCTAAGGTAAAAAGCCAGGAAGTTGTAGAGACTGCCAAGACTAAAGGTAAAGAGGTTGCAGAAACCGCCAAAGCCAAAGGTCAGGAAGTTGTCGAAGCGGCAAAGAAGAAAACTACAAAAACGCCATCTGAAGCGTAAACAATACAAAACATTCAAAAAGGGTTTGCTCAATCTCTTGGCAAACCCTTTTTTTATGCATATTTACAGGATCTAAAATGCTACAAGACAAATTAAGAGACCCCGTTAGCGGACTTACTCATCTCGCAGCAGCGATACTTTCCCTCTTTGGGCTGATCGCCCTCATTATCATCAGTTGGGGTGAAAACGCAAAGCTAGCATCATTGATTGTCTATGGGATCAGCTTGATCTTGATGTTCTCGGCTAGTGCAACTTACCATATGACGATCTCATCTCCGAAAGTGATCGAGATCCTGCGCAAAACAGATCACTCGGCCATATATCTGCTAATTGCCGGAACCTATACACCATTTTGTATCAATGCTTTTACCGGCTTCTGGAAGTGGGGTTTGCTTTCTATTATTTGGTCTTTGGCAATTATCGGGGTCGGGATCAAGGCTTTCGTCGTCCGTGCGCCGCGCTGGGTGAATGCAGGTGTATATCTCATCATGGGATGGTTGGTTATCTCGGCCATACAAGAAATGCTCAATACACTCTCCGCTGGTGCGTTAGCATGGCTAATTGCAGGCGGCGTTATCTACACTTTAGGCGCGGTCATCTATATCACGAAAAAGATGGACTTTAAACCTGGCGTTTTTGGATTTCATGAAGTATGGCACATCTTTGTCATACTTGCTGCTGCTGCACATTATATTTCCATCCTGATCTATATTGCCATATAAAAATTGTCCGTGATTGGATGAGGGGGGCATCCAACCACAGACAAATATATTGTACTTGTTTATCCTTTCTTTTTCAAGCAAAAACTGAAAAAGAAGTCAAGGCCGTGTATAATAGAGCTATGACTGAAGATAATATCATCCGTCGCCGCATCAGCATTTTGATCGATGGCGACAACGCACAAGCCAAACTGCTTCCACAGATGTTGGCTGAGACCAGTAAATATGGGCAGGTAACAATTCGTCGCATTTACGGGGACTGGACAACGGCAAGCATGAATTCATGGAAAAAAGTATTAAATAACCATGCCGTGCAACCTGTACAACAATTTCGCTACACGATCGGAAAAAATGCAACAGATAGCGCAATGATCATAGACGCCATGGATATTCTCCATTCGGAGCATGTCAGCGGCTTTTGCATCGTTTCCAGCGACAGTGATTACACTCGCTTAGCAACCCGCATCCGCGAGGCTGGGGTTTTTGTGATGGGTATAGGAGAAAAGAAAACACCCAAGCCCTTTGTCAACGCCTGTGATCTTTTCGTTTTCACCGAAAATCTAACACCCAAAAAGAAACCTGCTCGTACACAGACAGCAAAATCCAAGACTGTGAAAACACCTACAGTTGAGCCAGAACCAATCCCTCTGCTCAAGCAAGCTTTCGAGATTTCTGTCCGAGAAGATGGTTGGGCGTCAATGGCAATGCTAGGTAATGCCCTTTATCAAATTGACCCCAGTTTTGACCCGCGCAGCTACGGGCACGGTCAACTTTCACGTCTGATCGGAAAATACAAAAAGTATTTCGAGCTACGCACTCAAGACAGCAACGGAACAACATTATTCCACGTAAAGCTGAAGGAATAAAAAAAGAAGCGAAAAAACAAAAAAAAGAGACAGTTTTCCTGTCTCTTTTTTTTGTTCCCTAGCTACTCAACTGGACTTTATCCATTTTTCGTTGATGCTTCGTAGATCACGCTTTTAGCGTGACTTTCCCCGCAGAGAAAAAGCGTCACGTTAGAAACGTGACCTACGATCTCAGAAGCTTTATTTCTTTGAATTCTCTTGCAGGCTTTCATATACATCAATAATTCTCGCAGCGATCTTCTCCCAAGCATATTCTTTTGCATAAATAGCCGCCTGCCCCCCCATTTTTTCTCCTAACTCAAAGTTACACAACAAAGCAGCTAATTTTTCACTCAACACTTCTGGAGAATCAAAGGGAACATGATAACCCGTCTCGCCATCTTTGACCAAATATGCTAATCCGCCCACTTGTGAAGCAATGACCGGCGTTCCACAAGCCATTGCCTCTAGTGCGACCATGCCAAAAGACTCGTAATGCGAAGGCACCAGTAAAACTTCGGCTGCCGAATAATAATAAGGAAGTGTATCTTGTGCGCGCTTACCCCAAAACAAAGCCATTTGCCCCAAACAAAGCTCATCACACAAAGCCTGCAAGCGAGACATTTCTTCGGTCATTTCTTCAGGTGCAACATCTGGATCACCGCCAATAATCGCTACATAAAAGGGATTCTTGGCATCGTGCATCCCTAACAGCGAAACAGCTTTCATCAAAGTGTCAATCCCTTTTAGCGGCTCGATCCGCCCAACAAAAAGAGCCATACAATCATCACGATCAACGCCGATATAGTCCCGCGCTTCATCCCTTGGGATAGGGTAAAAATGCTCCGTATCTACACCTGGCGGAATGATGACCATCTTGCTCGCATCTGCCTGATATAAAAATTGCAATTGAGATTTCTCAGCCGGCGTGGCGACGATGATCCGATCCGCTCTTGAGAGAACTTGCTTCTCACCATCAACGCGATAGGGTCCCTCACGCTCATCTGCACTACGCGCGATCCGATTTTTCATTGCCCCCAAAGTATGGAACATATGGACAATGGGTATATCCCACGCATCTTTCAACATCCCTGCTGCGATACCCGACATCCAATAATGGGAGTGAATCACATCATAATGCAGCCCTTTTTCTTCGGCAAAAGCTTGAATTCCCGCTACAAAATCAGGAATATGCTCAACCAACTCCTTCTTCGGGAGCGGGACCTCCTTTCCCGCCGGGATATGTACAACACGATTCCCAAATCCTAGATCGTGCAGCACGTGCGGGACATGTTCGTCCTGTGAGCGGGTAAAAACATCCACATGGATATCCATCCGCCCGAGTTGCCGCGTCAGATCCCGAACGTAGACGTTCATCCCGCCAGTGTCTTTACCACCCAATGTTGCAAGGGGGCAGGTGTGATATGAAAGCATCGCTATTCGGAGCATTTTTACCTTTCTTTTTCGAGGTAGTTATAATATAATCCTGCCGCTGTAAAACGCCACCGTAGCTCAGTTGGTAGAGCAGACGCTTCGTAAGCGCCAGGTCATGGGTTCGAATCCCATCGGTGGCTCAAATCTAGTATAACGCAGAGAGCAGACGATTGCCTGCTCTCTTTTATATTCCATCAAACCTGATACAATCACCTCATGAACACACCAACACGCACACAAATCAAACCCGGTCTCAAGGTTGCAATTGTGCTGAAGAAAGATCAGCGCAGCGGCAAACTAACCGAGGGCATTGTAAAAGATTTACTTACTAAATCGTCCGCGCATCCGCATGGGATAAAAGTTCGTTTGATGGACGGACAGGTCGGGAGAGTAAAAGAGATTTTATAGCAGCGATCACTTTTCAGTAGGCGGTAGGGGCAACCCTTTTCAACCAAGAAAAGCTATTGAAATATCACCCAAAGACAGATAAGATAAAAAAGCGACTAAATATCCAGGCGGGTCGCCCTCAGATCACAACGAACCACGTCACTCGTGTAATAAAGAGAGTAAAATTTTGAATAGCCCAGAAGAAAAAAACGAAGAAATTAAAGAAAAGAATTCAGAGCTTCCTGAAACTACATTTGCAGAATTACCAGAAAAATTACGTGCCGCCGCTAAACACGCAGGCTGGGATTCTTTGATGCCTGTCCAGCGCAAAGCAATCCCTTATCTGACTGCAAAGAAAGATGTCATGATCCAGGCTCGCACAGGCAGTGGAAAAACAGGCGCTTTTTTGCTCCCAATGCTTGAGCGCTTGCGCTCGAAAAAGAAATACTGCCAGGCGCTGGTCCTTGTCCCCACGCGGGAGTTGGCAAAACAGGTCGAGAAGGAGGCAAAAACCATTTGCCGAGACAGCGGTCTTAAAACGGTAGCCGTTTACGGTGGAGTCGGATACGGAGAACAAATCAAAGCCTTTAAAGAGGGTGCGCAAATCGTTGTCGGCACACCGGGGCGTGTTCTCGATCATCTCATCAAACGCAGCTTTGACCTAAACCGTCTTGAAATGCTCATTTTCGATGAAGCAGATCGAATGCTTTCGATGGGTTTTTATCCTGACATGAAAGAAGTCCAAAGTCACCTGCCGCGCCATGATGTGAATACCTGCATGTTCTCGGCAACTTTCCCAGTGCACGTTATTCGTGCCGCCGATGAATTTATGGTCAAGCCGGAATTTATCACTTTGAGCAGTGACCATGTACACGTTACGGATACTGAGCACATCCTTTATAACGTGCCGAGCATGGATAAAGACAGAACGCTGATCCGCCTGATCGAATTGGAAAATCCGCATTCAGCGATTATTTTCTGTAACACAAAACGACGCGTGAATTATGTGGCAACTATTCTAAAAAGATACGGATACGATGCCGATGAGCTAAGTTCTGATCTTTCACAAAATCGGCGGGAACACGTTTTGGGACGCGTGCGCGATGGCAGTTTACGTTTTCTCGTAGCGACAGATGTTGCCGCCAGAGGAATAGACATCGCTGCTCTCTCACACGTCATTCAATATGAGCCACCCGAAGATATGGAGGCCTATATTCACCGCTCCGGGCGCACAGGCCGTGCAGGCGCAAGCGGAATCGCAATGACCTTGGCTTATGCTGTCGAAAAACGCACGATGAAACAAATTGGGATACGTTACAAGATCGAATTTGACGAAAGAGATGTACCCACACACGAAGATGTTGCGGCCGTGGTCGCTGAACGTTCCATGATCTTTTTAGAAGCCAGTTTGCGTGAGCGTGACAAATTACAAGCTGATCGCAGCTTGCGCTTCAAGGCTTTGGCAGAAAAACTTATCGAAAGCCAGGATGAACTCCCCATTATCACGATGCTTCTGGATGAGTACTATCAGAAGGCGCAGCATAAATTTGTGCCGAAGATTGAGAAAAAACCGAAAAAAGAAAAGAAGCCATATAAGAAGAAAGCAAGCTCTAATCGCAGGCGAGGGCGCAGACCAAAGCGAAGAAAATATTAACACAAAGAACACGAAGAGACGCAAAGAAAAGCTTTGTGTTTATAGAACTTCTAAATAGGTTATTTTCGTTATAATTTCTTTATGAGATATAAACTCGCCATTGACTTTGGGACTACCAACTCAGTCGTTGCTTGCTGGGATGAAGCAACCGCATCCGGGCGAACGCTTGATATCCCCCCTTTGAGTGTGGCGACCAGTTCCAAGTCATTTCTCATCCCAACCCTCTTATATGTCAAAGATGGCAAGACTGGCGAGATCGTGCTTGGTCAGGATGTTCTCCGTCAGGGACTTGACAACCAGGCTGGCAATCGTCTTTTCCGCAACATCAAACGCACTATCGGCAGCGAATCGCTCCTCGACACACGCATCATCGATGGTATACCGTGGACAGATAAAAAAGCTGGACAAGCCTTTTTGCATACCTTGCTCACCTCCTTGCCTTATAGCCTCGAGGAGATTGAGCAATTGGTCATCACCGTGCCCGTTGTGGCATACGACAGTTACATTACCTGGCTCAATCAGTCCATAGATAACTTACCTGCAGAAAAAATCCGTATCGTGGACGAGGTCACTGCTGCCGCGCTGGGATACGCAGTGACCGATCCAGGTGCTGTTGTGCTTGTCACTGATTTCGGCGGCGGGACTTTCGACCTGTCGCTGGTACGCCTGCCTGATGGGCGCGAAAAAACAGGCAGGGTCTTATTTGACAGTGCAAAAGAACAGGGTGGTGACAAGGCACAAGTAATTGCCAAAGCCGGGGTAACCCTGGGTGGTTCGGATATCGATCAATGGATCGCACAGAAAACCCTGCGGCGCAGAAATATCTCATTCGAAACGCTGGGGGCAGAATATCCGAGGCTACTCTCAAGATGCGAAAAGGCAAAAATCGCACTGTCACATAGACAAGAGACAGCAATTGACTTTCAAATCGAGGGCGGCGATTTTTTTTCAGAAACCATTACACGCAGTGAACTTGAAATCCTAATAGCTGAAAAGGGCTTCTACACCACCTTGAAACAGGCATTGGAAAAAGTGATCGGGTTAGCACATCAGAAAGGTGTTTACCGCGAGGATATTCGTCACGTGTTGATGGTCGGCGGCACATCGCTTGTTCCCTCCGTTCAGCAAACCATCGACGAGTTTTTTCGCTCTATCACCCAACGTAAACGCAAAGCGATCACCCAGATGCCGACATGGCCCGCATCGAGCTGGGATATAGAGAATACATCCATCCGAGTGGACAAGCCTTTCACGGCAGTGGTCGAAGGGGCATTGCTGGTATCGACAGGATTTGGGCTGGACGATCAGCTTGCACATGGCTATGGACTGCGCTTTATTGACAAGAATGGACAACATCATTTTGATGAAATCATCCCAATGGGCAGCACTTATCCGAGTAAGAAACCTGTCAGCGTGATCTTGGGCACCTCGCATAAGAAACAGGATGCCATTGAATTCATCATAGGGCAAATCGACACCAATGCAGCGACATCACTCGATGTCAATTACGAAGATGGGCAGGCTGTTTTTGTCACACAGGGCAAGGAAAACGCATCCAAAATAGTCCCGCTAAATGCAGGCAAACCGCTAATAGTAAACCTTATCCCACCAGGCAACCCTGGGGTCAAACGCTTGCGTGCCGAGTTTTCGGTCGATGCCATGCGGCAATTACACTTAACGATCACAGATCTGAAAACTCATAAAGTTTTGCAGGCGGGCGTAGTGGTGGCCAAACCACAAGATGAAGAAAATGAATTTGGCAACGACCAAGATCGAAGCGGGAACGAACCGTCTCTCCTTGGTCAGAAGAAAGCTGGTTTTCGGCTATCCCTAAAAGAGCTGGCATCCAAACTCAATCTGCTTCCTCCCGACAAGATTTCAATAGACGTTTATGCTGCTGCATTGCGATCCGATGACTGCATGGTGCGTTTCAATGCCGCCGACACACTGGCTCGTCGTGCGGACCGGGATGCGCGTTTGATCTTCGAGGAGGTGCTGCAAAGCGACGTCCCGCACCAGCGTGCCAGTGCTGCCAGGCACCTTTATCGTTTCTCGTGGTTCACTGCCGAGCCACTCTACTACCAAGCCCTGGCGGACGAAGATCATCGTGTGCATGAGGCAGCCATTTTTTCGCTCTGCAGGATGCGCTTGCCAGAAGCCTACGCACTCGTGACCGATATTTTGGAGAACAAGAACAACACTGAGTCCATGCGAATGGCAGCAGTTTGGGGTCTATACAGTCGCCCAGACCCTGCTGCCGTACCTGTTCTGGAGGTCGCTCTGCGGGCCGAAAATCCTGAAACCCGTAAAATAGGATTGGAAATCCTTGGCGCAACCGAAACGCCCCTTGCCATCCCTGTGGTCAAAGCCGCCTTACGGGATACCCATCCCGAGGTGCAGTACGCCGCTACTCTCTCGTGGATAGAGCTGGCGCGCGAAACCTGCTTCGCCGAACTTGCCGAAGTAATCGAGCAAACGCGCGGCCCAGAGCGACATGCGATTTTACGAGGCTTTTTCCACGCGACAAATTATATGGGGATAGAAATCGGTTCTACGCCAGATGCGATCCCGCTCATTAATGCATTGAAACTCGCCCTAAACGATGATTTCCCCGAAGTTCGATTAAGCGCCTTTATGCCTTTGTGTTGGATGCAGCATTCCGAAGCTGAAACCGCATTACTAGAAGGCTTTCAACATGAAATAAATAGCCAGGTCAAAGCCAAAGTGCTCCGCGCTGCAGCAGACTTTATGTCTCCGATAGCGAAAAAACTACAGAAAGAGGCATGTCAAAGTCGCGATTTGCTCCTACGCCAAACAGCGGAAAATTTATTAGAAGAGAAAAGACGCTAAGACTTCCATCTCTCTATATGTCTGATTTCCTATTCTCGAAAATGCCATCGCTGAGCGAACAGCTCTATTGACGCTTTTCATTGAACTTTTTTATTTGCACCGGTAGGCTTGGGGTCACATTGCAAGTCGAGAGCGTGGGGCAAATCACTCAGGCGAATTTGAACCGTAAATTCTTGATTATGGAAAAACTCTTGTTGCTATATGGTTTCCGAATCCATAAAAAGCGGGGAATCGTAAAATTCTTGCCTTCCGTTAGCCCCCCCTTCTTGTTTTGGGAATTAATTGAAGATAAACTCAAAAAGATCAACTAGCCACTTGACAGTTTTGTTTGTACTGGTGGTTGAGTAGCTCCGAATGCACTTTCGGAGCGTATCGAAACCACGAAAATCTAAATTTTCTCTGGAACAGTTGGTTTCGATACGGCGACCCCGCCAAAAGACTGCGGGGCGGGCAAGCATCGCCTACTCAACCAACGAGCGCTATTTTTAGCAAAGTGTCAGGTAGCCAGAAAGATCAAAGAGAAAGCAACCTTAAAATTTATTGACAAAGTCTTTTTTTTCTTTATACTAGAAGAGGTTGGACGTCCAATCTTTTCTTCTATAGCCACATAAAGAATAATCAAAATGGTCATCAATACTAGCACACGCTTAGAGCAAGTGAAATCGGGTTTACTTAGCTATATTCATCAGAATAAGCTTGGGCGCAACGATCAACTCCCCGCAGAAGCAACCATAGCAAAAACGCTCGGTGTCAGTCGCAATACGCTCAGGGAGGCTTATATCTCACTGGAGAACGAGGGAATCATTATCAGGAGGCATGGAATTGGCACTTTTATTGCCCAGCCCCCACTGATCCGAGACTCTCTGAATGACTTTACACCTTTCGCCAAAATTATTCAGGATGTTGGCTATACACCAAATTTCAAGACAATTTCTGTGGGTGTAGAAAAAGTACCAGAAGATGTTTGTGAAATCCTGGGGATCTCTGCAACAGAAGAGATTCAAACTGTTAAAAGAATTGTTCTCGCCGATACACAACCTGTCATTTATCTTGAGGACTATATCTCACCTATCGTCAACACTTCAAAACTCAACTGGGATAGCTTTGAAGGAAATATGGTTGAGCTTCTCGCTGCTTCATTGAATACTCGCTTGCATCAAATCCAATCCGGTATTCGCGCAGCATCCCTCCCCTCTGAAATTTCACAATATCTAAATCTTGCGACTGGCGCACCTGTTCTTAGCGTTCGCTCTACTATCTATGCTATCGACAATAAGGTTGTGAACTATAGCAAAATTTTCTTTAACTCTGATATTGTGGAACTAAATATCGTGCGGATGATCCGCTCGAATTAACTATTTTCTCTCTAAGGAGAAAGGAGAAAGCATAATGCGTACCAAAAAAGTTTTTCTTGTAGGAGTTGTTGCAATGCTCATCTTGAGCCTTTTGGCTGCTTGCAGCCCCACAGCCCCCGCCGAGCCTGCTGTTGAGGAAGCTCCGGCCGCAGTTGAAGAAGAGGCGCCAGCCGAAGAAGCCCCTGCTGCCGAAGAGGCTCCTGCTGAAGAGGTGATGGAACCTGTTACTTTCCAGGTCTTTTACCCTGTAGCAGTAGATGCTCCCATTGCCGCCATTCTTCAAGGCTATATTGACGACTTCCAGGCAGAGTATCCGCATATCACCGTTGAGCCTGTTTTCTCTGGCGGTTACGGTGATGTTCAGACCGCGATCCAGACTACGATAGATGGTGGCGGTGAGCCACCTGCGCTCGCTGTTATGTTGGCAACCGCTCTCTATGATCTGATCAACGCCGACTACATCGCTCCTGTTGATGGATATATTTCGGCTATGGAAGCTGGCGATGACTATGTCGCAGATTTTATGCCCGCATTCCTTGCCAATTCCTATTACGATGGCAAACTCTGGAGCATACCCTTCCAGCGCAGTGCTGTAGTTATGTATTACAACGCTGATATGTTTGCTGATGCTGGCCTCGATGCCCCCACAAGCTGGGAAAACTGGGCAACCGCAGCACAGACTTTGACCACCGCCGAAGGTGATGCCACCAACTGGGGTATTCAGTATCCCTCCGGCTGGCCCTACTGGCTCTTCCAGCCACTCGCCATTGGTAATGGGCAAAATATTCTCAATAATGACTGCACCGTTGTCTTTGATGACCCCGCAGTGATCGAAGCTGTTCAATTCTATATTGATCTTTCTGCGGAATACGGTGCGATGCCCGCTGGCGTACAAGCTGTTTGGCCCACCGCCACAACTGACTTCGCCAGTGGTACAACCGCGATGATTATTCACTCTTCAGGCAGCTTGACCGGAATTCTCGAACAGGCTGAATTTGAAGTCGGCGTAATGGCCGTGCCCGGCAAAGCCGATGGCAGCTATGCCAGCGTTCCTGGCGGCGGCAACTTCTATATTATGAGCGGCGCTCCCCAAGCACAACAAGATGCGGCCTGGAAATTCGTTGAATTCATCACCGCTCCTGACTATGTAGCTGATTACAGCATCAACACTGGCTATATTGCTAATCGCTTTAGCGCTTATGATACTGATGCCATGACAGCCTACGCAGCAGATACTCCGCAAGCATTGGCAACACGCGACGTGCTAGAATTTGCTGGCGCTGAACTTGCCACCCAGAATCTTGGTCAAGTCCGCGGGATTTTCCATGACTATCTCCAGCGCGCCTACAACGGCGAAATGGGCGCTGCTGAAGCAATGGCTGCTGCCCAAGCCGAAGCCGACACTGCTTTGGTTGATTTCTGCCAGTAAAAGATTAGAATTGTCTTGCGTCAAAAGAGCTGCTCTCCGAGCATCCGCTCATTAAAGGGTAGCAAGCCTAAGGTCAGGCGCGAGCCCGGCTAGATATCCAAGAAGCAAAAATAGAGGGGCGGAGAAAATCCGCTCCTCTACTTGAAAGCGATACTATGGTCAAAGAAATCTCGAAACGTCCTAAAATCACTCCCCTTCCATATCTTTTAATTTTACCGACAGCTATTTTCGTTGCGCTTTTTACGGCGTGGCCTGTTGTGCTCTCGACTTATCAGAGTTTTTTCCTCCAAAGAATGAATATCGCCCGTTTTCGTGAGCCAACTTTTATTGGTTTGGGGAACTATACTAAACTTTTTGCCGACCCTTATTTTATTGAAATTATCAAAAACACGCTGACTTATATTCTCGGATCTGTTCCGATCAGTATTATTTTGGCTTTTCTTTTTGCTCTGCTGGTCAATCGCAAAATACGCAATGTAGGTTTGCTGCGTTTGGCTTTTTTTCATCCGATGGTCTTGCCGATGGTCAGCGCGGCGACTATCTGGCTATTTTTCTTCACGCCCAATTACGGTCTTTTCAACACAACCTTGCAGTTTTTTGGTTATAGCGGCGCTGAAAACTGGACGGGAAACCCTGATTTGGCCCTGCTCTCTGTGATCATTGTGGCTATTTGGAAAAACTCAGGCTATTATATGATCTTCTATCTTGCAGGGATTCAAAACCTGCCTGAAGATGTTTATGAAGCCGCTGCGCTTGACGGGGCAAATGGCTGGCAAACTCTGTGGAAAATCACTTTTCCGCTTTTGCGTCGCACCACCCTTTTTATTACCATCATCGCCTTCATCGATTCTTTCCGCACTGTTGATCATATCTTTGTGCTAACCAGCGGCGGACCCAGCCGCGCCAGCTCTGTACTTCTTTTCGAGCTTTGGCAACAACGTTTTGAATATCAAGATATTGGCGTCTCTGCCGCGATCACGGTCATTTTTATCATTGTCCTGCTTGCTTTCACGATCACGAATTTCGTCACATCCGAAAGGAAGGAGGCATAGATGTTCGTAGCACAGAAACTCTTTAAAAAGATCGGACATTGGGCTGCCAATCTTTTCTCATCTGCCCTTGCTATTATCTGGTCAATCCCTGTAATTTGGGCGGTCGTGGCTTCTTTCCGCCCTGCAAACGACCCTATCAGCCGAGGCGATATTTGGTTTAGCAATGCTTTAACTTTTGAAAATTATGCCCGTGCTTGGTCGCTGGCTCCCTTTGGTCAATACTATATCAACACCATTGTCGTTGTTGTCATCATTCTTGCCGTACAACTCGTCACCATCGTTTTGGCAGGTTTTGCCTTTGCCAATTACGAATTCTTTGGCAAACGCTGGATATTTTTCTTTGTCTTGCTCCAAATGATGATCCCCACATCTGCACTGCTTGCGCCCAATTTTGCTACGATCCGTTGGATGGGGATATTTGATACTCGTTTGGCAATTGCGATTCCCTATTTTGGGTCTGCTTTCGGTGTTTTTCTGATGAGACAAGCATTTCTCGCTGTTCCGCATGATCTTGTAGATGCAGGGGTCATCGACGGATGCTCCTGGTGGAAGCTCATTCTCCACGTCTACTTGCCTCCGTCTATCCCATCATTAATCGCCTTTGGGCTTTCTTCTGCCACCTGGCACTGGAACGAATTTCTCTGGCCTCTCATCATCACCAACAGCGACAAAGCTCGTCCGTTAACGGCTGGACTCGTGCGCTTTACACAACTCGGAGAGATCGGCGCACAATGGTCACTGCTTTCTGCTGCCACTCTAATGGTCATCGCGCCACTCTTCATTACCTTCCTGATTTTCCAGCGCAGGTTTATTCAAAGCTTCCTACATTCTGGCATTAAATAATTTTGTCTTTTCCAAAGTGTCAGTAAATTTTCTTCCTATCCTGAAAAAAGCTATCGCTGCCCGCGTAGATTTCTTCGACGAAAAGCATCAATCTGCTTTTCGTCTTTTTAATGGTTTTCTGGAGGGAAATCCTGATATCGCGATTGATCTTTACGCTCGGACGGTGGTCATTCATAATTATGCGGATTCCCCCATTAAGGGAGAGAAGTTTATTCGGCAGGCAAAAGAGCTTCTTCTGGAAGAATTCAGTTGGCTGCAAGCCATCATCATCAAAACGCGCAACGGGAAAACAGCAGAAGAAAAAAACGGGAAACTCATCTGTGGTGAAAAAGCAGATGATCGAATCCGCGAGCACGGGGTTTGGTACGCCGTTGACCTGACAATGAACCGGGACGCAAGTCTTTATTTGGATACACGCAACTTACGGGCGTGGGTAATTGACAATTTAGCGGGGAAACGGGTACTGAACACTTTCGCTTATACCAGTAGCCTTGGGGTGGCCTCGCAAGCTGCAGGCGCAGAGCGGGTCGTACAAACGGATTTGAGCCGAAAGTTTTTAAATGTGGGAAAGACATCCTATACTCTAAACGGTTATCCCATCCACAAAAAAGATTTTATAAGCGGCGATTTTTGGGTGCAGGTCAATAAATTCAAACGTACTGAAGAGTTTTTTGATTGCGTTTTTCTTGACCCACCTTTTTTTGCTGAAACGAGTAAGGGGCGGGTTGATCTGGCGAAGAACAGCATTCGGCTCATCAACAAGGTGCGTCCGCTCGTGGCAGATGGTGGTTATTTGGTTGCAATAAATAATGCTCTTTTTCTTAGCGGCGCAGACTATATTCGCTCACTTGAAAAACTTTGCGAAGATGGTTATTTGCAGATCGAGCAGCTAATACCAGTTTCTGATGATTTCACTGGCTATGCTGAAACACGCACCAGTACAGCACCCGTTGACCCTGCTCCCTTTAATCACTCAACGAAAATTGCTATACTAAAGGTGCGACGAAAGCAAACTTAAGGAGTGTCTTATGAAGCTAACTGGATTACATTTACTTCTCACTTATCAGTGTAATTTTGAGTGTGACCATTGCTTTCTTTGGGGCAGTCCACGCCAAAGCGGAACAATGACTCTGGCACAGATTGAAGAAATTTTGCGACAAGCTCAGGAACATGCTCCGATCAATTCTATCTACTTTGAGGGCGGCGAAGCTTTCCTATACTACCCTGTCTTATTAAAAGGCATTCGACTCGCAAAAGAGCTTGGTTTTGAAACAGGCATCGTTTCAAATGGATATTGGGCCACAAGCCAAAAAGATGCCCTCGAATGGCTGCGTCCTTTTGCTGGGATATTGGACAGCATTTCTGTCAGCAGTGATCTCTATCACTACAATGAGGAACTCAGCCGGCAAGCCCAAAACGCGCAACAGGCAGCACAAGAATTAGGGATCTCGCTCGGCTTTATCAGCATTGCACAACCAGAAGATAGTCTTGCTAAAAGTGGTGTTGGTCAACTCCCCGAAGGTATGTCAGGGATTAAATATCAGGGTCGCGCAGCAGCAAAATTGGCAAGCCTAGTTGAGGGGCAACCTTGGCAATCATTTACAGAATGCCCCTATGAAGATTTGCGTGAACCAGGGCGCGTTCATATTGACCCCTTTGGTCATATGCACATCTGCCAAGGCATCTCGCTTGGGAATGTTTTTGAAAAATCCATCAATGAAATTTGCGAGACTTATGACCCGGTTGCAAATCCCATCACGGGCGCATTGTTGAATGGTGGTCCTGCGGAGCTGGCGCGGCAAAATGGTCTCACGCCAGATGAGAAATATGCCGATGCTTGCCATCTCTGCGATTGGGCACGTCAGGAGTTGCGCACGCAATTTAGCGATATCCTTCTCCCTGACCAAATATATGGTGAGTATTAATGCAAATCATCTACTCCCCCATCGGCATTATCCATAGCCCTTTTACTGAACTGAGCGGCATGCCCATCCAGCCAACCAGTGAAAGTAGCGCGACTGGTCATTTGAAGATATATCCTGAATTTGCTGATGGGCTAAAAGATTTAGAGGGCTTTTCACATATTTACTTGATCTACCATTTACACAAAGCACATCAGTCGAAACTGACAGTCACACCTTTTTTAGACACAGCCCCTCGTGGTGTCTTTGCTACACGCGCGCCAAGCAGACCAAACCCGATTGGCTTATCGCTTGTCAGATTGAAGCACATCGAAGGGAATCATGTTCATATTGAGCAGATAGATGTTCTCGACGGAACTCCGCTGCTTGATCTAAAACCTTATATCCCTGCCTTCGAAAATAGGGAAAATATCCGCACAGGCTGGTTAGAGAAAAAGGGCCAAAAAGTTCACAAAATAAAATCAGACCAGCGATTCCTCGACGAATCTTAAGAAAAATCTACCTAAACCTAAGTACATTATTCGCTATATTTCTGATAAAGTAAAAAGATGATCAATATAGCGAAATATAATGGGTTAAAAACATCTCACCGCACGCTCAAAATCTTAGCGCTTTTACTTTGGATAACCGGCGGCGCAATGCTCATTCGGAAAGCGAGCGAGTTATTATTTGAAGCCCACGCTTTAGAGTCAACTTCGGCTTGGATTTGGCTTGCAATTGTACTTGGCATCATCTTGGGCGGTCTAAAAGCAAAATATCTTTTTCGAAAAGCCTGCAAAAAAAATCTTGTCCGTATCGACACACTGCAAGAACCAAAATTTTGGCAGTTTTATCGCCCAAACTTCTTTTTATTTTTGGCTTTAATGATAGGAACAGGCGCAACGCTCTCAAGGCTAGCGCATGGCAACTTCCCTTTCTTACTAAGAGTAGCCCTGCTGGACTTAAGCATCGCGACAGCCTTGCTTGGAAGTAGCATCGTCTTTTGGCAAGAAAAAGCAATTAGCAAATAACCACAAATATGAGGGGATATCAGAACCAGAGAAAGCTGATCTATTTAGATATCTATTATTGATGTTCACAAAAATTGGTTAACTTCCTCTGCGGAAAAGGTCCCGCAGGTTCTCGTAATCTTAACTTTGCCACATAGTAGTCCTGTGAGACGCTCTTAACCAATTTATCCAAAAGTCAATAAACGGTCCGCTCTTGACCTGAGCTTGCTTTTGCATGGACACATCATCTACGTAACAGGGTGAACACTCGGTACCCTTTCTGTCTACGCACTTGTTTCCATTTGGTTGGCAACTCAAAACACAGGTTCAAACTCTATGCACTTTTCATGCCTGGAATCGCCACCTACCTAGTGCACTTTCAAATAATAACTTTGGTTCTTCCCTCACCCTCCGCCCTCTCCC
>CAZOOX010000045.1:0-27540 GCA_964581545.1 uncultured Anaerolineaceae bacterium | reverse complement strand
GTGATAATACTGCCCTTGACAAAATCAATTGGGCAAGCACCCCTCTCATGCCTGGTGATTTTCTCTACCTTTTCAGTGGCAGCCGCGGGAATTTTGAGCATATGCTAGCCGTAACACGTGTAGATGAGAGCGGGCGAGCGTATACCGTAACTAACCATAACACCGAAGAAGATGGCTTTATCATCACGGAAGAGTTGCTTTATGACCCAGACAATCCCGGCGAAGGACTTTTCTACGAGTGGACAGAACGCGAAAAATCACTGCTCGGCTCTACTGGCTTTGATGGTTATCAACTTTGGCGTCTAAGAGAGGAATAAGCACAAAACTCCCTGTTTTCTTGCCTTTTCTCAAGCTATCAATGTTAGAATTATCCTTATGAAGAAAATGAGCGAAACCCTCCTGTCCGCCATCGAAAAAGAACTTCAACATCAAGTTTCACGCCTGGATGAAGAACACACTTCTGTTTATCATGAAATGCTCACTTATCATATGGGCTGGACAGGAGAAGGTGCAGGCGAGAAAGCTCGTGGCAAAAGAATTCGTCCGCTTTTGGTTTTGTTGGCTGCGTCAGCATCTGGAGGAGATCGGGAAAAAGCGCTCCCCGCCGCTGCTGGGATTGAATTAATTCACAACTTCTCGCTTTTACACGACGATATTCAAGACAAATCAGAAACGCGCCGCGGTCGTCTTACAGCATGGAAAATTTGGGGGATAGCACAAGCGATCAATGCCGGTGATGGAATGTTTATCCTTGCCAATCTGGCATTGGGCGACATGACAAAAAATTACCCTGCAGAAATGGTATTGAAAGGTGAAAAAATTTTCCAGAAAACATGCTTGGACTTAACTCGCGGGCAACATTTGGATATCGACTATGAAAGCCGAAATGGCCTTTCTGTCGGCGATTATTGGACAATGATCGCGGGAAAAACAGCAGCACTTATCGCCACATCGATGCAATTAGGGGCTTTATTTGGTGGCGCAGATGAAAAGACTCAAAATGCTTATCGCGATTTCGGGCATTATCTTGGGCTTGCATTTCAGGTACAGGATGATATTCTCGGTATTTGGGGTGATGAGGCATTAACCGGCAAATCTACTGCAAGTGACTTGCTTGAAGGCAAAAAATCACTGCCCGTATTATATGGGCTTGAAAAAGATGAAGAATTTGCCAAGAGATGGAAAGAGGGGCCGATAAAAGAGGCTGATGTTCCTGAAATGGCACAACTTCTTGAAGTGGAAGGTGCGCGTCTGAAGGCACAACGTCAGGCCGACCAGATGACAGATCTTGCGCTAAAGTCCTTGCAAATGGCAAACCCGGAAGGCGATGCTGGAGATGCGCTATTTTCACTCGCAGAGTACCTGCTTGGGCGTGAGGCTTGACATTGATTCGGCAAGTGCTATAATTTGCAATCGCAACGCGGGTGTCGCCAAGTGGTAAGGCACTAGCTTCCCAAGCTAGCATTCGTCGGTTCGAATCCGATCACCCGCTCTTCATTTGCCGAAACGCAAAAACTATAAAAGTTTTTGCGTTTTTTTATCAACGGGTGTGTTATGCAAAAAAAGAATTTACTTCAAAAATCCGATATCCTTTACGCCTCCCTTGTAGGCATTTGGGCCTTAGCATTATATATTCGCACTCTGGCCCCTTCTGTGCTCTCAACCGATTATGCTGAGTTTCAAACCCTCTTTTACACATTGGGAATGACGCACCCTACAGGCTACCCTGTGCATGTTCTAATTGGGCGAATTTTTACTTTTATTCCTATTCGCACAATCGCCTATAGAGCAAATTTATCTTCTGCTTTTTTTGCTGCCATAGTTATTACAGAAGTTTATCTCATCGTCTACTTGCTTGGAAGACGAAGAATTGCAGCACTTAGCAGTGCATTATTGCTAGCGCATCTTCCGCTCTTTTGGCAGTTTGCCATCATTGCAGAATCGTATTCAATAGCATCAGCATTCTCTTTGACAATCCTTTTACTTATCCTCCTTTGGCGAGAAAAAGGAGATTGGTATTTCTTATTTTTTGCTGGACTTTTAGGCGGTGCTAGTTTAGGGGTTCATGGTGGTATTGTCATGGCGGCTCCAGCTATAGCTCTATATTTACTTCTTACAGCACGAAAACGAGATGCCTGGATAGGAGGTATAACAGGCGCTCTTGTTGGGGTGGTTATTCTCGCAGCATCCTTCCTCTACATTGATCAAAACGACCCTCCGTCCAGTATTTACAATTCTGTTTATCGACCATCTCTAAGCCATTGGAATATAACAGAAGAAGAATTTAACACACCTTTGGAACGTTTTTCGGTTGTCTTTCCAGTAGGCAGCGGTGGAGGATTTTTCTTCAAAGTACCCCAAGAAACAGTGATTGAACGCCTTGATATTTATAAGAAAAACTACCCAATCTTGATTTGGGCAACCTTTTTCATAGGCTTATTTTCTCTTTTCTTCCTAAAAGACAGGCAAAACCGAACAAGGTGGCGTGAGGCTCTCCTTCTCTTTGGTACTTTTCTCCCTATATGGCTTTTTGCACTCACCGTTAATGTAACCCTCTATGACCAGTTTTTCACTCTTTCGGACCCTTTCATCTATATTTGGGTAGGGCTTGCAGCAAGCTTAATTCTTACCCTTTTATCTTCGATGAAGATAAAAAAGAATCAACAGAAAATCATAATAACTACGCTCAGTGTGCTTATCCTCGCAATGCCTTTTTGGCAGGCTCGTGAGGCACTCTATTCTGCATGGACATTAGGATATACAAGAGACATAGAACAAAGAAGGCTAATACCAGTTCATGCTCCTGAGCAAAAAGCACGACTAGCAAAACGAGTTGTCAATAAACTAGAAGAAAACGCTATTGTTTTCACAGAGTGGGACACACTCTACTCATACTACTATATTGCCCATGTAGAAAGAGGACTAACAGGAATAGCCTTCCACCAAGCCCACATAGGTGATGGAACAACAGAAGTTGCAGAATCCCTAGCTGCTTATATAGCTCAGAACATAGACAAGCGCCCTATATATACAACGATCCCCCTCCACGACCTAGAAGATCTCTATACCTTTGAAGTCGTTGGAGATAATCTTATGAAGTTACACAAAAAGTAAGCGCAAAAAAGCCCAGTTCAGAGAAACTGGGCTTTTTTATTACATCAAATCTTCTGGATTTATGACACTTTTCCTTGTGCAGTCTCCTTCAATCTTCTATACTGTAATCATCTTATTCAACTGTTCTGGAGGATCCTTTAATGACCCAAGACTTACGCGAACTGCTTAAAATCCCCTATAAACACCTTGATGAAATAAATGCCGTTTTGCTCAACCCTGATGAGCGCGTAATCAATGATTTTCTCGCAGTTGTTGCCAAATACGGCACGCCTGAAGAGATCAACGCCAAAGCTGTCGAAGCACGGAAGTTAGAAAATCTGCTTGCAAAAGTCAAAGAAGTCAAACCCGAATATCTCGACGACTTGAAATGGCTCGAAAAACAGCGCGATGCGGGAGCCTTCACCACGGTAGATGCCTATAAAGAAAAAGTCCTAGGCGAAAAAGCGACAAGCACAGACTTTTTAGATGATTTCGCAGTAACGCTTGAGGTTAGTGCTTGTCAGTATTTCCCGTGGCTGATCACGGCCGCAAAACGCTCGATCGAAGAGGGCAAGTTAATGCCAGGGCGTTTCATCCGCGTCCGCAAAATGAAGGAGCAAGAAGATGATGGGGATCTGGTCGCCTTCGCCGCCGGGATGCAGATCATCGGTGCGACTTATGTAGAAACCCTTGACACTAAAGGCACAGATGGCTCCAATATCCACTTGGGCGGCCCCGATACGATCACGGGTTATTTTGGGGGGATTGGGCAACCAAATAGCCACGCACTGAAATGGATCGATGAATTTCTATACTATTACACGCGCTATGGTGTAAAACAGGTACTCAATATCAACCCTGGCACCATCTTGCTCGCCTATATGCTCCACAAAATTGGCGTGGATAATGAATTCAAAATTTCAGTCTTTATGGGCAACGATAACCCCTATGCCGCCTTATGGACTTTGCTTGGGGCAAAGCTATTCGCGCGAGAAGACGGGACAACCCCACTGATCGGTTTTAACTGGGGCAACTCCGTCAATAACGAGAGCATGGAGATCACGGCGCAATTTCGCAAGAGCCTGGGCTTCGAAGATATCGTCCGATTTGAACACCACATCACCGAGTGCTTCAAGCACATCATCATTCAGCCCTATAACCGTCGTGACGAATTGCTCGAACTCGCTAGCCACGTTCCGAATATCTCTGCCAAACATGAAGGAGGAGACCCAGAAATTGATGGTGAGCGAGAACACCCATCCGATATTCTTGAATACTTCCGCGACAAAGAAGAGATTATTGCCGCCGGCGATATGGATTCCCTCGAGATCAATTTCATGGACAAATACGAAGCGCTCAACAAAACAGCCTGGCAACTCACCGAAAAAGGACTATCCTTTATTGCGGCAGACGTGCATCGCTAACCCCAGACTTCCGAAGTTTTGGAAACCTCGGAAGTCTTCAAGTCAAGCCCAGGTAACATCCCCGCATAGATCTGTTGACCAGCCACGTTCCAGAAAGGATTCAAAACTCCGGCGTTCATCACCGATCCGACCACCGGGACCATGACCGGGGAAAAATCTCGTCTCGTCAGGCCAAGTGAAGAAAACACTCTTCATATTCTGCATAGTCAGGGCAAAAGCCTGCAGATTGCTTGTCGCCCCAGGCCCACCCACAAAGAGGGCATCTCCGACGACAATACATCCATCTCCCAAATCGAGGCAAACCGAGCCTGGCGTATGCCCAGGCGTGTGCATAACCTTCACACGCAGATTTCCCACCGAAACAATATCCCCATCTGCAAACGGAATATCATACGAAATCTCAAAAACTTCCGCATCCGCTGGGTGCAAATGAACTGGCGCACCCGTTTTTTCCTTAACTTCATCCAGCGCACCAATATGATCCCCATGCCCATGTGTGAGCAATATCTTTTCGATCTTTGTGTCGCGAGCATTCTTCAAAATAACATCCGCATCTCCGCCAGGATCAACAACCGCACTCGCTCCGGTTTCCTGACAGACAATAAGATAAGAATTCATCGACCAGGGACCAACTTGCACAACCTTCAATTCAGCAGCCATAATACGCTCCTTATCGAAAAACAGACTAATTTCGATCTCTTCCGCTCAACCAAGTTACCAACCCTGCCACAGAGAGCGCTGCTAAAACAATAATGAGAACTGTCCGCCGACTGCTATTATCAATAACTACATTTTTGGATGTCTCATCTGTAGGCATTATCTCTACGACAGTCTCCGGCTCGCTCGTGGGGAAACTTGTTTCCGTTAAAGGGGCTGTGGTCGGCGGCAATGTGCTTGTTCCCGCCAACGTCGGCGTGGGCGGGATTTCTGTCGCCATCGTGCGGATGAGCAACAATTCTCCAGGGTAAACCAATTCGTCCACGCTCATATTGTTTAGCGCCCGAATCTCTTGTACCGTAGTTCCATAAACATCCGCAACACCCCATAAACTCTGCCCAACCTGCACTTCGTGAACAACCCGTCCATCGTCATTTGGTGTACTGGTGATAACAGGCATGATCCAATCGAGGGTGGGGAGCGCGCCTGTCTCAGTACCATCTGGGGTTACGTTGGGATCCGGGGTATACGAAATCGTTGTCCCCGAAGGTGTGGAAGCATCAAGAGTGTAATAAATATAGCCATTCACGTTCGTTACGCCCGCACCAACTTCTGTCAGATGTGGGGAAAGCATAGTGTTAAGATGGGGTGCATCGCCTTGCCAAGCCAGTACTGCACCTGCAGGAGAAAGATTTATGCCAGCCTGAATATTTTCAGAGAAATAGCCGCCCAACGACAAATCGCCCCCAACGGGATAGCCCGCCGCAAGAGCGCGCTGATAAGGGCGAGAGCCATCTGAACTATAGTGCGTGACCGTGCCACTCGAAGCTTGGTAATCGCTATGTGCTTGGGCAACCGCCATGAGGGTGGCATTAATAGCGTAAGGGGCGAGACCATTTGCCGTGCGGAGGGCGTTCACTTCGGCGATCAACGTATATGCGTCGGCAGCAGGCCGAGGGTCACGTGCGAAAACGTTTTTCGGAAGAAGCATTCCGCCCAAAAGGAATAAAAAACTGAAGGAAAGGAAAGTTCGTCTATTTATTATCATCATCCTGATTATATATGACTTTCATTTTTGTTAACTGTATGCTTGCATAATTATGTATAATTTTAGAATGCAGAACAATCAGTTTGTGTGGGCGCAATAGCTTCTTTTAGCCTTGGGGCCTTTCTACTTAGTATATTTTCCCTTTTTCAAAAAAGCCTCCTAGGCATCCCTTTTTCTCTGGCTCCAAATGCTTTCGTTGTTCCAATAATCTTTGGCGGGCTTAGTGGCGTTGCTATTTATATGAGCAATATCCGTTTGCGCGCTAGTCGAGCACGAATGAGAGATTTTATTAATAATGTCGAAGATATTATCCAAATAGTCGATGCTGATGGAAAATTTTCTTTTGTGAACAATTCCTGGTTGCGCACATTTGGATACACCAAACAAGAGGTCAAAAAACTTAGCATTTTTGATCTAATACACCCCGACGACCTTGAATATTGCACAGATATTTTTCAATCCCTTTTTAGAAAAGAAAGAGACAAAACCCAAATGGAGGTTGCTTTTCTAACCAAAGATGGAAAAACTGTTTACCTAAAAGGGAGCGTGAACCTTCAACTCAAAGGCAAAGAACCTGTTTCGACACGGAGCATCTATAGAAATATAACAGAAGAAAAAGAAGCAGAGTATTTAAGAAGACTCTCTGTTAATATTTTTTCAAACACTAAAGAAGGTGTCGTAGCAACTGACAAAGAAGGGCAAATGAAATTTGCCAATACCGCTTTTCTGGAAATAACAGAATACACCGAAGAAGAATTACTCAAGGAAAATATAAATGCCATTTTCCCTGTGAAAGCGCAAGACAGTGATGTAGCTACACAAATGATTTCTGCATTACAAGAATCTGGCACATGGCAAGGAGAGCTGTGGACACATAAAAAAAATGGTGAACCTTACTTGCTGCGCATGAGTGTTAATGCGATCCACAACGAAAAAGGGGAAATAATCAATTATGCAGGAATTATCACTGATATTACAGAAGATAAAGAAAGAGAAAGAAATCTATATAAGCTTGCAATGTATGACAATCTCACGAAATTACCTAACAGAGAGATGTTCTATGAATTTGCCAACATTGCACAGAAAGAAGCAGAAGAGAAGAAGAAAATTTTTGCTCTTCTTTTTTTAGACCTTGATAATTTCAAGGAAATTAACGACCAATATGGGCATCTTGTTGGTGATAGGCTTTTAAGAGCACTCTCACAACGTTTGCGCAACGCCATTCGCGAAAGTGATATCGCTTCTCGCTTTGGGGGAGACGAGTTTGTTGTTTTGCTAAAAGATATAAAATCGGTAGAAAACACAAAAAAAGTATCTCAACATATAGTGGATTCAATTTCAAAACCATATACGATAAGCGATGAAAAGATTCGTGTTTCAGCAAGCATTGGGATCAGCCTCTATTCGTATAGAACAGATATAAACCGCTTGTTGAAAAATGCTGACCAAGCTATGTATTTAGCAAAAGAAAAGGGGAAAAACCGCATCCAGATCAGTCTCCAAGCAGATACGCGACCAATACCAAGGGATGCTTTGCAGTAATATCTGTGCCATCGGCGATCTGCTCGCGACAAGACGTGCCGGGGGCGACAACAGGGATTTCACCTTCCAATTTGCGGATTTCGGGGAAAAGGATCAACTCACCCACTTGCATGGACAATTGATAATGCTCTTTTTCATAGCCGAATGATCCCGCCATGCCGCAGCAACCTGAGGGAATGATCTCGACTTCGTAGCCAACGGCGCGAAGCATCTCAGCCGTGGCTTCTTGCCCAACGGGGATGCCGTCGTCTGCAGGGGGGCGGGCTTTTTGGTAGCAATGGCCGTGGAGAGAGATTTTCGAGGAAATATCCACAGATTTACTAGATTGAGCAGATTTTAATTTCTTCGGCAAAGTTACGTTCCCGGAAAGAGAGTTTTGTTCTTTTTCTTGCCCAGCAAATCTGGCTATGCGCAATGCGTGACTTTCGCCATCACTATTTTCACGCAACAAAAACTCATCTACAAGCCAGCTTCGATTTGCGAGAGATTTCATTTTCTCATCATTTGGAAAAAAGCTGAGATATTCGTCTTTGAGGGTATAAATCTCTGAAGGCTCTGCTCCTACAACGGGATATTTCCCTTTGGGGTCTATTTTGGCAATTTCGTCACGCACTTTTTGAGTGTGCTTTTTCGCCGCATCGAGGAAGGATTTTGAGATGAGCGTGCGCCCTGCTCCCAAAATGGGGAGCTTAATGACGTGAAGGCCAGCCGCACGAAGAACTTTAAGCGCAGCAACTTCAATTTCAGGTTCAAAATAGCGAGAGAAGGGGTCTGGCAAATAAAGAACAGTCTCTTCTGGCTCGATTCTGCGAGGAGCATGATTTTGCGACGACGCAATCTCATGGTAGGTGAGACTGCGTCGTCGGGCTATCGACCTCCTCGCAAAATCATTTTTGAATTTTGGTAATTGTCGTTCTGGGGCAACACCCAGAAACTTTTTCGCCCAATCCCCTATTACCTGATTACCTGATACCTGATTTACTAATCCCCTAAAAGGCGCGCCTAATTTCGCAAAAGCTCCAATATACCCAAAAAGATAATCCCGCAACTTGCGCGAATGCGTCTTGTAATAATCGTTGAAGAATTCGTATTTGAGTTTCGCCATATCCACGCCTGAGGGGCATTCGGACTGGCAACCTTTGCAGGCGAGGCAGAGATCGAGGGAGTTGGCGACGGCCTCTTTTGTTGAACCGCCAAGGCGCAGAGAGCGCGGAGTTTTTCTCTTATTCTCTCTAAAACTTGGCGTTCTTCGCGTCTTGGCGGTTATCTCCTGCCCTGAAATAAACGCTCGTAGCATATTTGCGCGCCCTCTTGTGGCATGGCTTTCCTCGCGCGTGGCCTGGAAGGACGGGCACATTGTCCCGCTAAAGCCTCGGCAGACGCCCGCGCCGTTGCAATTTTCGATGGCGTTCACCAGGCCACCTTCCGCATCAAAGTTCAGGGCGGGTTTAACGGTAAATGGCTGGGTGGCGTACCCCGCTCCGTAGCGCAGATTTTCGTCCATCGGCGGGGGGGAGACGATTTTGCCCGGGTTGAGCAGATGTTCGGGGTCAGCAGCCAACTTCAAAACACGAAAGGCATCGGCAATTTCATCCCCATAAATGCGCGTCAAAAATTCCGAGCGAGAAAGCCCATCCCCATGCTCGCCCGTCATCACCCCGCCCAAACCGAGCACCAATCCCAGCGTCGCCTTTGCCATCTCGCGCAGCTCACGGCGTCCGCGCTCAGATTGCAAATTCAGGACGGGGCGCATGTGCAGGCAGCCCGCCGAGGCGTGGGCGTAAAAAGTGCCCGTCGTCTTGAAATCGGCAAAAATCTGCTGCATGCCGCGCGTAAAATCGCCCAAACGCTCGACGGGGACGGCACAATCTTCGATAAAAGTCACGCCGCGTGTGGCGCTGGTGGATGTGGACAGGATGCCCAGCCCCACCTTGCGGACTTTCCAGATATTGGCCTGCCGCTGCGGATGGGTGACGATGCGCCCGTTTCGCCCCAGATTTTGGGCTTGTTTCCGTACAAGAGCAGCATCGTCGCCTGAATATTCGACTACTAAAATCTCGCTCGCGTCGTTGTCGACAAAGTCGATCATCGGCGCGTACGCGGGGACTTCGCGCGCAAGGTCGATTAGGACGCGCGGAAGAAGCTCCACAGCCGAGGGCTGAGATTCGAGAATTTCGGGGACGGCGTCCATCGCTTCGGGAATGCTTTTGAAAGAGAGCACAACAAGCACCTTCTCGCGCTGCAAGGGGACGAGGTTGACCGTCGCCCGCTGCATAACGGCGAGGGTGCCTTCAGAGCCAGCGAGGAGGCTGGCTAGATTTATAGTTGAAGGTTTGATCGGTGGGTAAAGCTCATGCTCCCACTGCGGCGGGCGTTCCGGTGACCACGGCAAGAGGTAGTTGAGCCTGTAACCCGATGTATTGCGCCAAACTTTTGCCCAGCGCTCACGGATCAAGTCCGCGTGTTGGGCGCGGATGTGGAGGGCGGCGGAATAGAGGGTGGCTTCGAGGTTGGCGGGAGGCAGGGAAGAGGAAAGAGAGAAAGAGGGCGTTTCTTGCACATCTTGAGCGATTTGTTGGGCGCGTTCAAGGGAGACTTCGCCAAACGTGACAGCGCTGCCGTCAGTGAGGAGGGCATCGGCAGCGAGGAAGTGGTCGGCTGCCATCCCATAGCGGATGGAATGTGCGCCCGTGGCATTATTGCCAAGTACGCCGCCCATCGTGGCGCGGTCGGCGGAAGCGGGGTCGGGGCCGAATCCCAAGCCAAATTTGGCGGCAGCCCTGTTCAGGTCAGAGAGGATGACGCCCGGCTCTACGGTGGCGGTACGGGCTTCGGGATCAATATCTAGTATTTTGTCGAGATAGCGTGAAAGGTCGAGGATCAGGGCATCCCCCACTGCTTGACCTGCGAGCGAGGAACCTGATCCGCGCGGGAGAATGGGAATTTTGTGTTTGGCGGCCAACTCGACGGCGGCTTGAAGCTCATTTTGCGTTTTGGGAATGAATACACCACGCGGCATGATCTGATAAATGGATGCGTCGGTGCTGTAAAGCGTGCGCGTGACGGGGTCGGTGCGGATATCGCCAGAGGTGGCACGCTGGAGTTCGTGGATGAAATCGGGGTTTAGAGGCATGGGAGTATTGTAAGAGGCAAATTTACAAGTGACAAGTTGAATACAAGGGGTTGACAAAGAAAGTAAGAAATGATTAAATGGTTGCCACAACAACCATTCTTGCTTTAAAACTATGGAATTTCAACCAGAAAAAGAACTTGGACGCATTGTAAAACGAACCAGCAGACTCTTGTCTCAAAATCTACAAAACGAGCTTAATTCTCTTGACATCAGAATAACCGTTGAACAATGGAGCCTTTTATTTTCTTTGTGGGAGACTGAAGGCAGTTCACAAACAGAACTAGGCAAACGCACCTTTAAAGACAAGCCCACAACAACTCGAATGCTCAAACTTCTGGAGGCTCAACAGCTTATTCAACGCCAAAGAGATAATGTAGATCGACGAGCTTATCATCTTTTTCTAACCCCAAAAGGAAGGGGTATTGTAGAAGCAACTGTCCCAGTTATGAAAAAGGTTTTAAATAAGGCCGAAAGAGGATTAACTAGACAGGAATCTGTTGACCTCAAAAGAATGTTAAAAATCGTAAATCAAAATTTATCAACCTAATAAACGGAGGAAGAAATGAAAGAAGCACCAACTATGTACGGAAAATTCACCCGCCTGCTCCATTGGCTAAGTGTCCTGCTTATTTTTGCTTTACTGGCCTTTGGCTTTCTAATGGTAAATGTTGTTCCCGAAGCACAGCAGGCAAAGATGTATCCCGGGCATGTACTCTTTGGCTGGATAACACTCATTGTCATGCTACTCAGAATCATTACTCGCTTTGCTGAGCAAGCCCCCGAACCTCCCCCCGGACTTTCCCCCTCAAGGGAGAAAATATTTAAGCTGAATCATCTCTTACTTTATGTTTTCATCATCGCCATGTTAGCAAGCGGCGTAGGGATGTTGAAGTTGAGCGGACTCAGTATATTTCCCGGAGCAGTTGATCCTGCTGCTATTCAAGAAGTAGCCCCTCGCGCCATACACGGCATTATCTCAAAAATCGTTATGCTGCTGGTCGTGATGCACCTAGGCGGTCTTTTGCAATATCAAATGACCAAAGGCGACACTTTAGCGCGCATGGGAATTAACTTAAAAAAGAAATAGGCTTCACCTTTGAAATTCATCTAAATCAAAACACGATTGTGGCATTTTCATCATAAGTGGTTGTCGGAAAGTATCTAAAAAACAACATCTCTGTGGTAACCGCCTGTTTAGGGGAAAGTTGCTTTACCCCTAGAGGGTGCGCTGTCACAAGTTTTTAAAGAACTTTCCGCAGTCTACTTAATTGTGTTTTTAATTTAAAAAAATGGTAAAACATATTATTAGTTGAAGATACTATTGAACAAGTTTTGAATTTCACCTTTGACAGGAGGCACTATGAGCAACACAGCAGATGTCATCATTATCGGCGGAGGCATTCACGGCGCAAGCTTGGCATTCCACTTGGGGCAGCGCGGGCTAAAAGCGCTTGTGCTCGAAAAAAACGTTCTTGCATCGGGTGCAACAGGCCGTTCGAGCGGCGTGGTTAGAATGCACTACGACCTTGAACCAGAATCGCGGCTGGCATGGGAATCTTTCAGTTATTTTCGCAACTGGGAAGAGCGCATCGGTGGCAGGTGCGATTTCACACGAGCAGGTTTTATCCACATTGCCAAACGTGATTGCGAAAAAGCCCTGCGCCAAAATATCGCCATGCACCAGCGCATCGGCATCCCCCAACTGTTGATTTCTGCGGATGATGTACAACGTCTTGCACCCAACTTAAAAATAGGCGATTTCGATGTCGCCGGCTATGAACCAGAATCAGGATATGCTGATCCGAGCGCGTCTGCCACCTCCCTGATGGATGCCGCCAAAAAGCTTGGCGCGCGGCTGATGCAAGGCATAACCGTGACTGGAATTCAACTTGCTTCTGGAAAAGTAACAGGGGTACAGACCTCAGCAGGAGATTTCTCTGCACCCATCGTCGTTAACGCAGCAGGGGCTTGGGCACAACCTGTTGCGGCAATGGCTGGTGTTCAACTCCCCGTAAATACTTGGCGGCACGACGTTGCCTTTGTCCGTCCGCCCAAAGGGATTGCCACGCATTCCCCCATCGTTTTTGACAGTCCCAACTCGATGTATTTCCGTCCTGAAACTGGCGGATTAATTTTGATTGGCTTGGAAGATGATAACCCCCTCGGAGAATCTCCTGATGGCTACACAGACCGTGCCCAGCCCGGCTTTGTAGAACGCGCCATTGAGCGGATTTGTGAACGCATCCCCGCAATGGAAGAAGGCATATTACACAGCGATCAAGGCGGTTATGACGGACTCTCTCCCGATCAACGCGCCATCCTTGGGCAAATCGGACCCGAAGGTTTCTACGCCCAATGCGGTTTCAGCGGAACAGGATTCAAGCTCGCCCCAGCCGTTGGCTTGTGTATGTCTGAGTTAATTGTTGATGGAGAGGCAAAAACAGTAGATATTACACCCTTTGACCCCAATCGCTTTGCGCGCGGAGATTTATTGAAGGGCAAGCACGCTTACGAGGATGTTTGGCATTAAAAGTGCTATACTGAAAGAGGAAATTCACTCATCAATCAGCAAAGCAGGCACACTATGGGCGCCCCTATCTCTATCAACTTCTTAGACCTGTCACTTTCTCTTTCAGAGACGCTGGATTTTGTCAGCCCCCTATTAGCACAACATCAAGTCAGAACAGCCTATATTGCCTGGCGCATTGGCAAAGAATATCAACTGCCAACTTCCGCGCTCGAGCAAGTTGTTTTCGCTTCGCTCTTACATGACGTAGGCGCACTTACCCCAAACGAGAAAATCGGGCTTCATGAATCCGATTACGATAAAAATATCCACATTCACTGCGTTTACGGGGAAAAAATCCTGGAACGTGCTGAAAAATTCAAGATGCCGGCAAGGATTATCCGCTTCCACCATAAAAAATGGCAGGAATGGGAACAAAAAACACCTTCGGAAACGTCCCTGCTCGCGCAAATTGTTTTTCTCGCAGATGAAATAGAACGTGCAATTGATCGAGATGCATACATTCTTCATCAGCAAGAACGCATCACCAAAGAAATCATGAATCTCTCCGGCACAAGTTTTTATCCTGAAATAACAGCGGCTTTTCGCGCAATTGCGGAGCCTGATTACTTTTGGTTTGAATGTACATCACCATCGCTGCCCTCCATTCTTCGGCAAAACGCTCCTGGAAAAGACGCGAAAATTTACCAGGCTGAATTTCTCGAAATTTCAGAAGTGATCAAAAAGCTGGTTGATTTTCGCTCGCATTTCACCGCAACACATTCGACAGGTGTTTCATCATCTGCAACGCTTCTCGCCAGCATTCTTGGATACTCGGAAGAAGAAATCGAAATGATCGAATTCGCCGCCAATTTGCATGATGTTGGCAAGCTTGCGATCTCCAACCTGATCCTGGAAAAAAATACTCGACTTACGCCAGAAGAATTTGCTACCATGAAAGAACATGCGTATCACACCCTATCATTCATGCGCCGATGCGGACTACCAGAATATCTCGTTGAATGGGCAGGATACCATCACGAAAAGCTCAACGGAACAGGCTATCCCCTCCACAAACGCGGAGAGGAAATCAGTCATGGCGCACGCATCATCTCTGTTGCAGATGTGCTAACCGCGCTCATAGAAGATAGGCCTTACCGAAAAGGCATGGGCCAAAAAGGTGTCTTCTCTATCCTAAACGGGCTTGTTAAAGCAGAACATATGGACGGGGATATTGTCCATACACTCAAAAAACATTACGCAGAGATCGTAGAACCCACTCTGCAAAAGCAGCGAACTTTTTCAACACAATACAAACAAGAAGCCGAGTATTTGGAATAACAAAACTCTAGCGCTTACGACGATACTTGGCAGCAGACACATCTTTTGGTTAACTTCAAATCGGTCTTATAATTCGTATAATGAAAGTAAACACCTCATCTTTCTAAGGAGATAAAAATGAAAAAGAAATTTGCTTTCACCACTATTCTTCTTTTATTTGCTTTTTTTCTCGCATCTTGCGGAGGCAGCCCGCCTACAGAAGCCCCGCCACCTGATGCGCCCCCACCGCCTCCCGCAGAAGAAGCTCCCACCATACCACCAGAAGAACCCACAACAGAACCAGAACCAACCGCCGTTCCCGAACCAGACTTTGACCCGCAGCCGCCCGATGGTCAGCGTGTTGAATTTGAATCATCCGATGGAACAGCTTTGGTCGGCTATTATTATCCAGCTTCTGTTCCCGATGCCCCTGTCGTTGTTCTCATGCACTGGGCTGGTGGCGACCAAACCGATTGGCAAAAAAACGGGATGATCGGCTGGCTTCAGAATCGCGGCGCAGTCGGAGGGATGCAATCACCATCCAAGCAAAGTGTCATTTACCCGCCAATGCCAGAAGGCACATCTTTTGCAGTTTTCACTTTCGATTTTCGCGGCTTTGGCGAAAGCAGCGGCTCCTTCGACCAGGCGGGGGGATTATTGGACGCTCAAGCCGCTTATGAGAAAGCAAAAATGCTCGAGGGTGTAGACCCAACCCGCATAGCGGGAATCGGCTCCAGCATCGGCGCAGATGGCGTTGTAGATGGCTGCGCCGAAGGCTGTCTTGGCGCGCTTTCTCTGTCTCCGGGCAGCTATTTGACCGTAGCCTATACGGATGCAGTCAAAACGCTAGACGATGCGGGCAAGCCCGTCAATTGCGTTGCATCTGAAGGCGATTCTACATCTGCAAATACTTGCAAAGAAGCCGCAGGAGAAAATTACCAGAGTATTATTTATCCTGGCAATGCCCATGGAGACGAGTATTTCCAGCAACCGCCTGATGATTTTGGAAAAATGATCTTTGACTGGTTGGTGCTGATCTTTCCGGTAGGGTAGAAGACAAGAAGCCGATGTTTAGGGCGATTTCGTCTTGGACATCGGTTACAGAGATGCCTTCTTCAGTAGATCTTCACAAATGAGGTCAAGCCCAAAACAGGTCTGTTACGCACATCATCCAAAGGTCATAGTCTGGATAAATAGCAACACCAAAATGCTATAATCGGGAAAAATATCCACCCGCAGTCGAGGAGAAAATATGACTACTCGCCGAGCACCTACCAGAATTATTCCGCGTGCTTTTCCTGGCATCACAGCAGGTGAAACGACTGAACTGATCACCAATAGTCAGGTTCATGCCTACGCGCCTGGCACTGCACTCTGCAAAGAAAATGTTATTGAAGATACTTTTTACATCATTCTCGAAGGCGAAGCAGAGGTCACAAAAGTTATCAATCGTAAAGAAGTTCGTTTGCTGAAAACACTGCTTTCTGGTGATTTCTTTGGCGAAATGGCACTCATTCACAACGCGCCGCGTGCTGCCACTGTCACGGCAAAAACACATCTTGTTGCCCTTGAACTAAATAAAGACGCTTTTGACCGTGTCTTAAAAAACAGCAGCACAATGGCAATGACCATGGTGCGAGAGATCAGCAATCGCCTGCGTACAAATGACGAAATGGCGGTTGAAGATCTGCGTCTGCGCGCCAGCGAGTTGGCAGAAGCATACCAACAATTGGCAGAGCAAGAACTTACGCGGCGAGAATTTTTGACCAATATCGCACACGAATTACGAACGCCCCTTATGGCAGCAGGTGGTTTTTTACAAGCCCTTCAAAAGGGAATGGTTCAGAAAAAAGACACAGAAAAAACAATAGATACTATTGCTCGCAATGTTAATCGTATTACAACTTTGGTTAACGACATTCTCTTTTTGCAAGAAATGGATCTTGTTCTGCCCGATTTTCAACCAATCGATCTCGAAAAGCTGGCAAGCAAAGTTATTAAAGAACATCGAAAAAGCGCAAAAGGTCGCGGCGTAAAACTGCATCTGGATGCCGAGCGTCGTCTTCCAGCTGTTTCCGGGGATGAAGAATCTCTTGCGCGCGCACTTTCAGGGCTGTTAGATAATGCTATAAAATTTTCTCCGCGCGGCGGGGATGTGGATATCCGAATTCGCTCGCAATTTGGGCTTGTTTCCCTTTCCGTACAGGATCGCGGCATCGGCATCTCAGCGATAGATCAGCCCCGCATCTTTGACAGATTCCACCATCTCGAAGAAAAGGATGGCGCCCTCTTCGAGGGGATTGGCCTTGGTCTCTCCATAACACAACAAGTCATCAAGCAGCATGATGGAGAGTTAGAAGTTGAGAGTCAGGAAGGGATCGGGAGTGTCTTTACGATGAGGCTGAAGGTAGCAAGTTGAAGATTTGAAAATTGAAAACTTTATGTTAGCAAAACCCGATGTGCAACGCATCCACCCTTCGACAAGCTCAGGGAACAGGATGCAATGCACATCTTTTTTTATTCCCCAAAGCGAAGCGTGAGCTTATCGTTTTCGTCATAAAATGAACGTGCAGAAAAGGGAGGAGTGCTCATATCCATATTCCGAATCCTTTCTAGCAAAATCGCAACATCTTCTACAAGGGGGTATTGACCTAGCTCATTGAATGGAAGCCATTCGAGTCTTCCCTCTACAGAGGAGCGAGCTTCGCCTCTAGAACACTCTCCCGTGAAAACATAAACACAGATGCCCATAGTTTCTTCAACATCTACCTGCAATGTCCCAACCAAACGCAAATCCGCAGATAGGCCCGTTTCCTCATCCAACTCACGCTTTGCCGATGAGAGCACATCTTCACCGCGCTCAACATGACCACCAACGCCGTTGTATTTATTTGCCCAGATCCGCTTTGTGGACGCACCCTTAAGCAACAAAACCATATCGCCGCGTGTCAAAAATATCAGCGTACGCGGGATACAAGTGTAACGGTCGTGAGTGATTCCCTGTTCATTGGCGGGCATAATTATTCAACAGCCTTCAGAAAGGCATCTGCCAGGATCATATGACCAATATCATTCATATGAATCCTGTCTTCAGATAAATCTGCCGCATCTATTTCTTTCAAGGCTTTATCAAAAGCAGCTTGTGTGTCAACAAAAATCGCATCGTATTTCTTTGCATATTCTCGCACAACATTGCCATAACGGTCCATCTTCGCACGCATTCCGTCGGATCTATCAGGCTGGAGGTGATAAGGCGTCATCAATATCAACCCCTTCAGCGATGGAAAAACGGAAGCAATTAGATCACCTAACGTGCGCTCATATTCTTCAATAGTGACCCAATATGCTTGGGGCAACCAATCGTCAATTTGCTGCCAAACATCATTGATACCGATCATGATCGAGAGCCAATCAGGTTTTAGGTCAAGAACGTCACGCTGCCAACGTTTTTTGAGATCACGAACTGTGTCCCCGCTAATCCCCCTATTAATAATTTCAATTTCTGGATATTTGGTCTTCAAAGAATCACAAACAAAGTGCACATAACCATTGCCCAAAGGAGGGTTTTCGTAAATGCGACCGCAATCAGTGATCGAGTCGCCGATCATAAGGAGCTTGCTATTTGAATGGATCTTCATAATCTAATTTTTGACAAAAAAAGCCCCTTGCAAAAAACAAGGGGCTTCCGTAATTATCCAACTAACTTACGCACTTCTTCCAATTGTCCTGCGCTGCCAAGCTTCACATTCTTGTCAGCAATAAATTTGGCATATTCCGCCATAAAGACTTTTCCTGGGGGACGGAGGTCGAAGTTTTCAGGTTTATCTCGGAAAAATTCACGATGCACGCGGGTCCAGACGAGGCGACCATCGGTGTCGATATTGATCTTGGTCACACCAAGTTCGGCGGCACGTTTGAATTGATCTGCGTCCACGCCCTTGGCGCCGAGCAGTTTGCCTCCGGCATCGTTAATGCGCTTAACTTCATCTTGCGGCACCGAGCTGGAGCCATGCATCACAAGCGGAAATCCTGGTAAGTTTTTCTGAATATCTGCCAAAACATCAAAATGCAGACCTTGCGATCCAGTAAATTTGAATGCACCATGGCTGGTGCCGATCGCACAGGCCAATGAGTCGCAACCACTACGCTCAACGAATTCTTTTGCTTCATCAGGATTGGTTAATTTAGCATCTGCCTCGTCAACACTGATGTCTTCTTCAACACCACCAAGCTGACCCAACTCTGCTTCCACCACAATGCCCTTGGCATGAGCTGCATCCACAACTCGTTTGGTGATTGCGATATTCTCATCAAAAGGAGCGTGACTGGCATCGATCATCACAGAGCTATAGAATCCGCTATTGATACAATCCATTGCAGTCTCTTCGTCACCGTGATCAAGATGCACAGCAAAAATCGCTTCGGGGAAAACCTTGTCTGCCGAGCGGATCATCCCTTCGAGCATTTCCTTATCAGTGTAAGCACGCGCACCTTTACTGATTTGAATGATGAAAGGGGCTTGGCTGTCCAAGTTCCCACGAAACAGGCCCATAGCCTGCTCCAAATTGTTAATATTATATGCTCCGATGGCATATTTACCGTAAGCGGCTTCAAAAAGTTTTTTAGTTGTTACGATCATTACTTTCTCCGTTTCCTATATAAAAGGATATAGTTTTCCTCTACTCAAGTAGCAGAGTCATATTAAGTGTCCAGCAAAATAAATTATAACACTCTCCCGGTGGAAGCCAATTGCACTTGCTTCTAAGAAAGGCTATAATTGGCGAAGTGTGCAACACAATTTCATCTCCATCGTATATTATTCAGGAGGTACTTCCCCATGACTGATCTATTTCAAAAAGTGACAGATTCGCAAGACGCGTTCAAGAAGCTCGGCAGCCATATTCCTGGCTTTAAAGGGTATATAGAGCGTCAAAATCGCCGTGCAGCGGACAAATTAATGCGCGAGACCATTGCCGACCGTTTTCAGGAACAGTGGACAAGAATATCAGAACTTCAGGTCAATATGATCAATGAAGGCATGCTCGCTTATGTTGATGATATGGAACGTGCCGCTATCCAAATGCGAACTTTCATCGACAAAATCCGTACTGCATCTTATGGTTACTCTGGTTTATTTGATGCAGTTAAGATCAACGAAGAAGAACTCGCACAACTTTATGCTTTCGATCAAGGTTTTTTCCTCGCTGCTGAAGAGATCGCCCGCGCGCTTGATAATGTAGCAGCCAGCCTGCATGATGAAGCCGGCCTGCCCGCTGCGCTCCGCAACGTAACCACTTTGGCACGCCAATCCACAGAAGCTTTTGGACGCCGCTCTGAAGTTTTTATGAGTGGAAACGAATAGCGAAGCATAAAAAAACAGCCTTACAGGGTTTTGCGGGGGAAAAGCGACGATTAAAAATTAGCTTTATTGTTTTTTACTCGTCATGCAAAACCTAATAACGCTAAAAAGATATTTTATTCTTCTCTGAATACCCCGTAGCTTGCTACGAGGGTTCCGAGCATTAAGAAAAATCTGTACCCGTAGGGGCAAAATTCCGTAATACCCCGTCCGCTTGCGGCGGGGATAGGAATTTTGAAGATTTTTCAAATTTATTTTAAAAAAACAACGGCTTAAACTATGTGGCAAAAATATATCACCCCGACATCTCCCAAAGAAGTAGCTGAAATTCTGGCTAAAGACAAAAATGTACGTATCGTAGCAGGGGGTACAGACTTGGTACTCGAAATTGAGCGCGGGATCACAAAAGATGTAGAGACTCTCATTGATGTGACCCGCATCCCCGACCTTGACCGTATCATGCTCAACGAAGAGGGCATACTTCATCTCGGCCCAATGGTCACGCATAATCACGTGGCTGGCTCCAAGCTTTTACGCGAACGCGCCTATCCCCTCGTACGAGCATGCTGGGAAGTTGGTGCAAATCAGATCCGCAACCGTGCGACAGTGGCCGGAAATCTGATCACCGCTTCACCTGCCAACGATACGATCACGCCGCTAATGGCACTTGGCGCAAGCGTCACACTACTCTCCACACAAGGTGAGCGCACCGTATCATTGGATGATTTTTATCTCGGCGTACGAAAAACCGTGATGCGAGATGACGAAATGCTCGTTGATATTTCTTTTCCGGCCTTAACGGAAAGTCAGCGCGGCACATTTATCAAAGTAGGATTAAGACGCGCGCAGGCAATTGCCGTTATCAACGTCGCGATCGTTCTTGATTTAGGCCTGCGTGGCGTTGAATCAGCATCTATAACCATGGGCGCTGTTTCGCCAACCATTATCCACGCCAGGGAAGCAGAAGAATATCTCGTCGGAAAAGAATTGACCGAAGAGACTATTGCCGAAGCTGCGAATCTGGCAATGGCGGCATCCCGCCCAATTGGCGACATACGTGGCTCGGCAGAATATCGCCGCGAGATGATTAGGGTACAAACAGCGCGCGGGCTGAGAGCCCTGCTCAATGGCACCGAGCAAGATGATTTCCCGAGCGAGCCGGTTTTGTTATCTAATGGAGAGATCACAGACTTTAAACATCCGGCTTCAATTCACACAGAAGGCGATCCGATCATCACAACTATTAATGGTGAAGAATATGTGATCGAAGACGGGCAGGATAAAACCTTACTAGCGGTCTTACGCGATGAAGTTGGTTTAATGGGTACAAAAGAAGGTTGCGGTGAAGGCGAATGCGGTGCCTGCACCATCCATCTTGATGGAAAAGCCGTGATGTCTTGTCTTGTGCCAGCCCCTCGCGCACATGGCGCAGAGATTGTAACCGTTGAAGGCCTTGCCGATGCTACACAAGAGAAATTGCATCCTGTGCAAGAGGCTTTCATTCACGAAGGCGCAGTGCAATGTGGTTACTGCACGCCAGGCTTTATTATGTCGGCTGCAAAATTACTCGAAGAGAAAGCAGCCCCGAGCAAAAATGATATTGAGCAAGCCATTGCCGGTAATTTATGCCGCTGCACAGGCTACTATAAAATTGTGAGTGCCATTGAAGAAGCGAGCAAAGTCTAAAAGGAGAAAAAATGGGAAATTATCGATTTACTGAAAATGTTCATGAAAAGAAACAACTCCCTGCTGGCTGGCGCGGCATCGGCTGTATTATGTTCTTTTTACTGCCTACAATCTCCTATGTTGCTGCAATAGAATTGCTTAAAATCACAGAGATTAGAAATTTTTTCTACAGAGTTAGCCCCAAACTTTTTGGCCCACCCAATATCCACAAATTACTCTGGAAAGTTAAATCTATTGATCCTTTTTTGCGTGAAGTCTATTCATGGACAAATTTGGAAGTGAATATTTTGTTTGGGCTATTGATCTTATTGGCTATCTCAGGCTTCGTTGCTGTTTTTTATTCGATCATGTACAGAACAATAAATCCTTCTCGCTATGGCCCCACAGATGCACCGCCCTCAAGACATAAGCCTACAAAAAAATCCCGATAATACTATGACAAAAACAATAGGAAAATCTATTCGACGTGTTGATGCACGTGGAAAAGTAATTGGTGAAACACTATATTCTGGCGATATCACAATGCCAAATATGGCATATATGAAGATCCTTTTTGCTCGCCGCCCTCATGCACTGATCAAAAGCATTGACACCAGCGCAGCAGAAGCAACAAAAGGTGTTATTGCCGTTTTTACAGCAAAAGATGTACCCGTAAACGAATATGGTTTGCAAATTGCAGACCAGCCGGTTCTGTGTGACGAGGTCGTTCGCTTTGTAGGCGATCAGGTTGCGCTAGTTATTGCAGAAAGTGAAGCAATCGCCGCAAAAGCTAGAGAAAAAATTGTCGTTGAATACGAAGATCTGCCTGTCCTTACCGACCCGCGTGAATCTGTAAAAGCTGATGCAATGCTCCTGCATGCAGATAAAGAAAGCAATATTGTGCAAGCGCACCAGATCCGCAAGGGAGATGTTGACGCTGGTTTTGCCGAGGCGGATGTGATTGTCGAGGCCGAGCTACAGACCCCCTTCCAAGAGCATGCTTATCTTCAGCCAGAAGCGGGCGTCGCTTATGTGGATGAAGATGATGGTCGCATCGTCGTGATGGCAGCTGGGCAATGGCTAAAAGAGGAGCAGGAGCAAGTCGCTCATTCTTTAGGCTTGCCACTGGAAAAAATACGGATTCTACACCCCGCCATTGGCGGCGCTTTTGGTGGACGTGAAGATATATCTGTCCAGATCGTCTTGGCTCTGGCCGCGATGCGCCTATATGAAAGTGGCATCAATCGTCCTGTCAAAATTATCTGGACCCGCGAAGAATCGATCATTGGTCATGCCAAACGACATCCCTTCTATTTCAAGACACGCTGGGGCGCAAGCAAAGAAGGCAAGATCGTTGCAGCCGAAGTGGATGCGATCTCTGATGCTGGCGCGTATATGTATACGTCCAATAAAGTTTTGGGCAACGCGACCTTGATGACTACCGGACCTTACGAAATCCCCAATGTCAAAGTGAATACACGCTCAGCTTATACGAATAATATCCCTACCGGCGCATTACGTGGATTTGGCGCACCCCAAGGCGCATTTGCCGCAGAAATGATGATCGGCAAATTGGCAGAAGCGTTAGATATGGACCCCGTCGAGTTAAGGATGAAAAACATCCTGCACGAAGGTTCACTAATGTCCGTCCAAACACCGCTGACCGGAAATGCAACCATCGACAAAGTAACAGAACGCTGCGCAGAAGAAGCTGGTTGGGAAAATACGCAAAATGGTTGGACATTAACCAATGCTCCAAAAGCGGATAAAGAAAACCCACATCTCAAACGTGGCATTGGCTTTGCCTGCGGATTTAAAAACACCGGCTTCTCTTTTGGTTATCAGGAAAATTCCTGGGCGAAAGTTGAGATGCACGGTGACGCTGAAGTTGAACGGGTTGTTGTCCATCATGGTGCAGCAGAGGTTGGGCAGGGAACACACACAGTCATCATGCAAGCTGCCGCAGAAGCAACTGGGGTAAGCTTTGATAAAGTTGAATTCATTGGCGAAGATAGTGATCTCGGTGGCGATTCAGGCAGTGCTTCTGCATCCAGGATGACCTTCATGGCGCTGAATTCCGTCAAAGGCGCAGGGGAACGCGCTCTTGCAAAATGGCAAGACGAAGAGCGCCCTGCCATTGCTGAATATAAATATCTCGCGCCAAAAACAACTCCCTATGAGCCGGAAACGGGAAAATCTACACCCAACGTGGCTTATGGTCATTGCGCCCAGGTTGCTGACCTTGAAGTAGATACAGAAACCGGCCATATCCACATCCATAATATGATTTCTACATCGGATCTAGGAAAAGCGATCAACCCGCAGCAAGTGGTTGGGCAAATTGAAGGCGGCACACTGCAAATGATCGGCCATACGTTAATGGAAGATTTTATCCATGAAGATGGCTATGTCCAGACAGCAGAACTTTCCACCTATCTAATTCCCACTGTTTTGGATATCCCCACCAATTTCAAAACGGTCATTGTTGAGTATGGCGACCCGAATGGTCCCTGGGGCGCACGCGGTGTTGGCGAAATGATGACTGTCCCCACTTCCGCCGCGATCGTTGCTGCTGTTCACAATGCAACGGGCGTCTGGTTCAACGAATTCCCCCTCACGCCAGAGCGTGTCTTGCGCGGGTTGGGGAAGATTTAATACTGCGCCCCCACCTAACCTCCCCCATTTCTAAAAGCAGAAATAGGGGAGGAACAAGTTCTCCCCCCCGCAAGCGGGGGGAGTTAGAGGGGGGCAGAGAAAAATATGCCCTTCCCTTATGTTCACGAAACCGAAGAAATAACAGACTCTCTCCGCAAAAGCGCAGGAGGAAGTTTCATCGCGCTCCCTAATGGATATACGCACTATGAATTAAAAGGCGATTCAAACGCCGAGACAATCGTTCTCGTGCATGGATTCTCAGTCCCCAATTTTATCTGGGAACCAACTTTCCACGCGCTGACCAAAGCAGGCTATCGTGTTTTACGCTACGACCTTTTTGGACGCGGATACTCTGACCGTCCCAAAACCGCCTACACCCTCGACCTTTTCACTCAGCAACTCCGCGATTTACTGGATGCATTGAAGATCACAAAACCGGTCAATCTTTTTGGGCTTTCGATGGGCGGCCCCATCACTGCAACCTTCACGACGCATCATCCAGAACGCGTCAAAAAACTAGCGCTTTTCGCCCCCGCAGGTGCAGAAGCTCTCTCCTTCGGCGGCCTCTTTAACCTTCTTCTTATTCCTGGTATTGGCGATTTGCTGATGGGCTTATTTGGCAAAAAAACGCTCATAAATGGGATAGCTGAAGATTTCTACGACTCTGATTTGATAGCTCATTTTCAAAATCTCTACGGCCCTCAACTCAAAATTCAAGGGTTTGGGCGAGCGATCCTTTCCACGATGCGGAACGATGCCCTCCGCGACTCATCCGACATTTATCGGCGAGTGGGCGAGATGAATATCCCCACGCTGTTGATCTGGGGGCGAGAGGATAAAACTGTCCCCTACGAACAAGCTGAAATAGTGGTATCAAGCCTAAAACAGGTGCGTTTCCACACGATCGAAAAGAGCGGGCATATTCCCCATTATGAAAATGCAGATGAGGTCAACCCCATAATCCTTGAATTTCTAAAAAAATAATCTGAATCCACGAGGAGCACGCCTTTGCGACGAAGTGGTCTCATTATTCAAGGGATTGCTTCTCCGATAAAACTGGCTCGCAAAATCATGTTTAAAAAACTCTATCAATCCATCCTGCGTCATCGTTATAAGCTGACTATTTTCGTTATTCTTGCTCTTTCATCTGTAACCTGTATCATGCTTGTGGGCGCACGCGTAGCCTATAGCGATAGTGAACGTTATCTTTCGCTGATCTGGAATCTCTTCTTGGCCTGGATTCCTTTTGTGCTGGCCTATCTTGCTTACGCCCTTTCGTGGCGACGCGCCTTGCTTTATCTGATCGTCCCTATTTTTGCAATATTATGGCTTATTTTCTTCCCCAATGCGCCTTATTTGATCACAGATATTCAACACCTTGGGGAAGGCGCCGGAGAAGCGCCGGTCTGGTTCGATGTGATCTTGCTGATCTGGTTCTCATGGACAGGGCTGCTTCTTGGCGTTGTTTCCCTTTACTTAATGCAGGAAATTGTCAAAGAAACTTTCGGCAAAATTCTCGGCTGGGTCTTGGTTTTCAGCGTATCCATATTAAGTAGCATCGGTGTGTATTTGGGTCGTTTTTTACGCTTCAACAGCTGGGACATTTGGCAAAACCCCATCACTGTTTTGAGCGACTCGTGGAAACTTCTGCGTGCAATGCGCCCGGGTACCGTTGGTTTTATTGGGCTTTTCACCGTTTTTTTCATACTCGTATACCTAACTCTTTACGCCTTTGGGCATCTCCTTCAGGAACAAAATAATGGCTAAGATCATCCTTATTCGTGGCGGTGGCGACCTTGCCAGCGGCATCGCTTATCGCTTGCATAAAGCTGGTTTAAAAGTCCTCATCACTGAAATTGCACAGCCCCTCTCTGTGCGCCGAAAAGTATCCTTTTGCGAAGCAGTTTATGATGGGGAAATTACCATAGAAGGATTAACCGGTCGTCTTGCTACCCCCGAAACAATTCTCTCCATCCTTCAACAAGATGAAATTCCCGTTTTAGTTGACCCAGACTTGGATATTCTCCAATTCCCAATTCCCAATTCCCAAATTTCCGTCCTTGTAGATGCAACGCTCCGCAAACGCCCGCCAGAAACAGGGCTTGATACCGTTAAATTAAGCATCGGTCTCGGCCCCGGCTTCACCGCCGCCAAAGACGTCCACGCCGTCATCGAGACTCATCGCGGCCACACCCTCGGACGGGTCTACTGGGAAGGGACAGCCCTCGCCGATACCGGCATCCCCGAACAGGTACTCGGCATCCGCAACGAACGCGTCCTGCGCGCCCCCGCCGACGGCGAGCTCATCCCCCACGGCGATATCGGCGATCATTTCGACAAAGGCGACACAATCTGCGAAGTGGATGGCATTCCCGTCAACGCTCCCTTCAACGGCTCTCTGCGTGGCTTGCTCCGCCCTGGCTTGCATGTCAAAAAAGGACTCAAGATCGGCGACCTTGACCCACGCGACGATCCACGCTACTGCACAATGATCTCGGACAAAGCACTTACGCTGGGCGGGAGTGTGCTCGAAGCGATTTTGAGTCGGGAAGAGATTCGCAGAGTGTTGTGGGATTAACTTTATTAGAGAACCGATGGAGTATGTCGCAATGAAAAGAATAATGATTATCGTCGCTTTATTGTCCATCTGTTCGTGCGCTCCACGAAGCCAACCCCCATCTACTCAAGAAACTTACCTCCCATCAATTGAAGCTTTCTCTATAAATCAACAATGCCAAAATTTATGCTGGTTAAGTATCCAGCCAAAAGAAACAACATATGATGATGCTATTAAAATCATCAATAACTCAACTGAAATCAAACTCGACGCCACTGAAGTTACAGCCAATACAATAGACACATACTGGTTTCTAGAGAAAACACAAACTCTCGAAACTCCTGTTAGGATTAGCTTTTCCAATAATTTGGTAGAGAAAATTGAGTTCAAAAAACTGCTCATCTTTACTACAAATGATTTTTTAGATGTTTTAGGACAACCTGATGAAATCAGCTTGATTGTACATAACGGTGTGCATGGAGAAAAATATATTGTGTACCATCTATACTACACAGACCCAAAAATATCTTTACAGGCTAAGGCTATCGGGGATCAAGGCCCAAGTCCAAATGACTATGTCA
>CAZOOX010000044.1:0-28206 GCA_964581545.1 uncultured Anaerolineaceae bacterium | reverse complement strand
CAAGGTTGACTGTATAGAATCCTGCCAAAATGATGTTGTGCCAAATAAATGACCAAACGAAAAGCACAACAAATACTACTAACCAATTTTTAATTATTTTAGACATACGATCTCCTTTTTTATATGAAGTGGTTTTTTTTATCGTTTTTTCGAGAGCATGCTTCTCTTTTTTCTAACACAAAAGTTAACTTATAAGTTAAGTATAACAGCGCTATTGATATTTTGTCAAGCACAGAGAAAAGAAAAACGCACATCTTTTTGGAAAATGTACGTTTTTGGCAATGAGATTTTACAGACTACAAAAGTCTCAAAGACTTTTGTAGTCTATGCTTAAATATTAACGATCTGCCCGTTCAAATGAGCATTTTCCTCATGGCACAAATACAAAACAGCTTCATTAAAGGAGGATGGGAAATTGGTTGCCACCTTTTGCATCTCGGCAATACCCGTACCAACAGCGTGAACCCGAAGGTGATGCGTGCCGAGATCGACCGCAGCCTGTTGCGTGAAACCGATTAAACCCATCATACTCGAAACATAGGCTGTACCGCCAATTTTCTCTGCTCGACCGGCAAGGGGAACAAGATACACGATCACGCCCCCGCCATTTTCTTTCATTATCCGCCCTACAGATTGGGTCATTAAAAAAGCTGCCGTCAAATTGACCATGATGGTGCGTTGCCAATCCCATTCATCTATATCTAGCACAAACTTCTTCGGCTCAACCGCAGAGTGATTAATGAGAATATCTATTTTTCCGAAATCATCTTCAACGTGCATCACTAATCCCTGTACAGGGACTTTTTTGGCAATATCCTGCACATAGGCTTTGGCTTCGCCACCCTCAGCTTCAATTTCTTTAACGAGCGTGTTGAGATTCATCGGCGAAATATCGTTCAGTGCGAGGCGCGCACCTTGAGCAGCAAAGGCTTTGGCAAGTTCACGCCCGTACCCGCGCCCTGCGCCGGTGATGAGGACTACTTTATTTTTAAAGCTCATAAAAATCTTTTATCCATCTGTTTTCAAATCTTACGTTTCTGCTCTTTGATCTGCACAGGTCGGGATGCCATCTTGGTTTGTTTTGGCGTTTAGATTCATGCCAAAATAGGGAGAGGGGTCGAGGGTATTTTCGATATTCAATTCGTTGCGGAAGGTGCCTGTGCCATCATCCAATACAATCGAAAAATGGAGGTGAATGCCGGTCGGGTTAAAAGGGTCGCCAGAGTAATTACCCTGATAGCCGAGCAATGTTCCTGCGGGGACAAAAACTTCTTCCGTCCCGCGAGGGAATTCTTCTACGATATAGTCATTTCCATCGGAATCTGCCATGTGGGTGTAATAGAGCCAGATCTGCCGCCCGGGTTGGAGCGGATCGTTTGGGACGCGGACTATAACGGTAGATGTCCAATCGGGCATTCTGCTGAGATAACCATCGTAAGCTGAAATCACGGGCGTTTCGCCCAGTTCTTCTCCGCCAAAAATATCCAATCCCTGATGCCGATGCCCGGGGCGGAAGGAATCATCCCATAAATATCCGATAATGCCGTTTGTGGGAAGGATAAAGGGGGCATCACCACAGCGCTCGCCTTGTAAAATGGTGAATTCGGTATGAGATTCGGGGTTACGAAACCACTGCATGATCTTGACCGAGCGTGCGCCCGATGTGCGCATATTGCGGTAGACGAGGTAGCCGCCAACAATGCTAAGTACAAAAAGAGTAGAGAGAATAAATCGTTTAGACATGGCAGCGATTATACCTTTCTTTGTTTTATGGCTAAAGCAGTATAATAATGGAGGCTAATATTCAGGAGGCATTATGTTTGCTCATCAAAAGAAAGTTTTACGCTCATTCGCTCTTTTATTTTTCACTGTGTCTGTTGCATGCTCTACTTCATCAATCCCCTTTATTGACGGAGAGCCTGAAGCGGAAGTAGCTCCTACTGTAAATCCTGCAGATCTTGAAATCATGATCGCAGAAGCTGCGGCGACAAAAGTTGCGCAAACTGTAGAAGCGATTCCTACGAATACGGCCACGCCACTGCCAACAGAAACGCCCGTTCCCTCGCCAACGATGGTTCCGCCTACGAGTACGCCCACCGAAGTGGATTATCCGAGTACTGGGAATACGCTAGAAGAAAATGATGATGGGGTAATGGTTTATACAGACTTTGTGGGAGCATATACAATCAATCTCCCCGCTAGATGGTTAGCTATGCGTCCAGGAGAAGAGGAATATACCGAAGCTCTCACCTTACCCGAAGCCTCTGTTCCAGAGATCCAGGCCTCTTTGTTGGCAATAGAAAGTTTTGACCCCGACACTTTTCGTCTCGTTGCTTTGGATACACGAGAAGGGCATTATAACGATGGCTTTGTGAGCAATATCAACTTTGTGCTCAGCGAAGAAACAGATGCTTCTTTGGAAGAGTTTTTTGCAGCCAGTGTTTTGGGGCTTCCTGAATCGCTGCCCGGTGTATTGATCATCTCCTCTGATATCACAGCAACTTCTTCTGGGGTGCCTGTTGCATTTATTGTCTCGGAAAGAGATATAGAAACGGATACAGGGGAAAGCATTAGGCTCTACCAGAAACAAGCGCTATTCATGGTAAAAAAGCGCTCTTTGATAGTCAGCTTAACGAGTACTGTGGATTTCAAGGACCAGATTTTAGAAGATTTCGATATGATGGTTGATGGTTTTGAAGGATTGAATTAACTTTCATATCCGTTGATGAACACTCTTTACCTTGTCGCCACGCCGATTGGCAATCTTGAAGACCTTTCTCCGCGCGCAGAGCGTATCTTGCGTGAAACTGTGCTGATCGCGGCGGAAGATACGCGCGTGACCGGGAAGTTGCTTGCGCATTTCAAGATCACCACACCCCAAACAAGTTATTACGAACATAATAAACTCAAGAAATTGGATAAAGTCCTCTCCGCATTGGCGGAGGGGAATGTCGCTCTTGTTTCGGACGCGGGAACACCCGGAATCAATGATCCCGGCTACGAACTGGTATCTGCCGCCCTCGCTGCGGGATATGAAGTTAGTCCCATCCCCGGGGCATCTGCGCCGATCGCGGCATTGGTGGCCTCGGGATTGCCGACCGATTCTTTTCTTTATCTTGGCTATTTACCGCGCAAAGGCAAGGAACGGCGTGAGAAATTACAGGAAGTTGAAAATCAACCGTATACTTTGATCTTCCTTGAATCCCCGCATCGGGTTTTGAAAGCTTTAGACGATATCGAGAAAGTCTTGGGAAATAGAAGGATCGCTGTAGCGCGAGAGTTGACCAAGATGTATGAGGAGTTCTTTCGCGGAGATGTGGCTGAAGTGCGGGAGCATTTTGAGAACCAGACACCACGTGGGGAGTTCACTTTAGTGGTAGCAGGCAAAAAGCCGGATAACGCCAAATGGACAGAGGCAAGCCTAAATTCCGCGATTGAGACGGGGGTCGCCGCAGGCGAATCTCCATCCGCATTGGCAAAACGTTTGGCAAAAGAATCCGGTTGGGCAAGAAGAGATGTGTATAATCTGATTTCTCTGATAAAATAAGCCCGTTAATTATTCAACCAAGGAGAAAAAATGTCCGAAAAAGAAAGCACGACTTTCCACAACGAAGATGTCGTTTTCCGCATTGCGATGTGGTCAAATATCGTTTCCTGGATAGCACTGGCATTGTCTTTATTGACTTTCAGCAGCACGATGTATTCGATCATTTCCAATTGGGCGGTGGTTTCCCAATCTTTGCCCCCAGGTGCTCTTGAGAAAATTGCCGCATTTGCTGGCGTTTTCTCTGACCCCATTTTGGGCGGTGTCTTTGTTTTCTTTGTCTTGAGAGGTCTTTCACAGGGTCTTTACCTTATGATGGATTTCTATATGGATGAAGAAGATGACGATGATGAGGAAGATAACGACTAAGCTATCTTTGTTTTCATAAAAAAAGCTGCCTGAGATTTCCTCGAGCAGCTTTTTTTTGTTTAACTTATGAGGGTTTTCGTGCAAAAAGGCAAAGAAAATGATAAAAGGCCGCAGACGCGGCTTTTTGATTTTTTGGTGGCGGTCTCCTAAGCCGCCACCAAGTTTACTCTTTCGGTTACTTTCGCGACTAAACACTTCTTGGAAAGAAGTAAATTATAGGATAAACAGCTAAGGGCAGTTCGTATAGACTGGGCATTGTAAAACTAAGCGAACTAAGTCCAATACAAAAAAGGGAAGCCCAAAGAGTGTAAAGAACAAACCTAGCAATATCCAATATGTACGCTGAACTTCTTTAGCCCCAAGAAATTTTCTCACTAGATTTGGGCGTATTAGTGCCCCAATAAAAAGTAGTGCTCCACTAAAAGCCACAAGACCTGTAACAATAATATTCCCTAAGTAGTAAGTCCATTCAGGGCCACCTTCTGACCAAGCAACACGTAAACCAAAAACAATGGTAATTAATATGGCTGGTGTTACTATCAAACCGATCTTGATGATTTTCTGATGAAATTTCATTATTAATGCCCTGCTTTTACTCGTAGCTGATTTAGAGTAATACCATTTAGACGATCTTGGATCGCCCATGTCCATCACTTTGATGGCTGCCTTCTAACATGCCAAGCAAATGCCAGGGCTTACGCATGAACAGGTTTTCTGTGCGAAACCAAGCTCGGTGCGGACTAAAGTCCTGCCTCAAGGCATGAAAGTCCCTTTGGGACTAAAGATTCTCAGCCCGAAAGAGCTTCCATGAACTGAGAAGGTGGCTTTAGCCCCGCACGAAGAGTGAAAACTACACCTTCTACTCAAAAAGACATACTTTTCAAATTTCATGCGTAAGCCCTGAAGCAAATGCACCTTCAGGAGCCGCATAGAAAGAATATGTTAGGATTCTTACATCACATTCCTTGCAAAAATGCCAACAAAACACGATTGAATTCATCGGGCCTTTCTACCGAAGTTGCATGGCGGGAATCTTCGATCACGGCCAAACGCGCATTGGGTAATTTGTCTACATAAGCCTGTTTGGTTGATATAGGGGTGTAATCTTCATCGGCGGCAATAACCAAGACGGGTGCAGTAATTTCTCCTAAACGATCTTCTACTGACCAGCCTATCCCTGCATGAAAAGATGCCATATAAGAGGGTTTATGATTTTTTGCCCAATTTTCTATAAAATCATTCAGCAAATCCTTTTGTTCGGGTTTTATAAAGAGTTTTGACCCAAGCACTTCGCCTATTTTTCGCATATTGAAAAGCCGAAAAATGATCGCACGCTGAATATAGCCTTTCCAGTCTTGGAGCGTTTTCAAACGCATATCTGCCCACGAGTTGACGATGGTGAGCGAACGCGTTCTTTCGGGGTAATCCAACCCAAATTGAAAGGCGATCCAACCGCCCATCGAAAGCCCAACGATATGTGCTTTTTTAACGCCCAATTCATCAAGCAATAAAGCCAGATCTTCTGCAAAAAGGGGCACGCTGTAAGGTCCTTTTGCCTTTTCGCTTTGTCCATGTCCACGTACATCGTATGTAATGACCTGAAAAGATTTTGAGAAAAAAGCCGTCTGAAATTTCCAGTCCTGAGAACTGGAGCCAAGCCCGTGCACAAAGACCAGTGCATCGCCCTGGCCGTGAGTTTCATAATAACTCTGAATATTATTTGTCTGAATAAAAGGCATTTTCCACTCCTGTCATTTTTTGAAGACGCTTGAGATATTCTTCAGCTTCTTTTCGTTCGGCATATTGACCAAAGCGATAAGGGCGTTTCTTTCCCAGATCAAGAACAATATCATAGGTGTCGGGCCCGCTATCCCATACAGAGGTTTTCACCCACAGTGAGCGGATCGCGGAAAAAGGATAATTTTCTTCACGGTTTTGGATAAAAACATTCCGGTAACGATAAAGCAAAACTCTTTTCTCTGCATCAAAAATATAATGCTCTTTTCTCCCTAAAAAGGCTGCTGCAATGAAAAAGAAACTCACGCTCAAAGCACCCAGCGAAAGAAGAAGAAAGAAGAAAAATATCAGGCCATACTCTCCATTCCAGGAGGGTTTGATCAAAAATTCATAAGGTGCAAGTAGGGGAAAAAGCCCAAAGACAAAGAACAAGATCCGCTCAAAAACTGAAAGATGGGTTTTGAATTCCAGCGTTTTGGCCTTTTCTGTCATTTACATCTTTCCCTGCCACTCGGCGATCATCCGCTCGAAGAAATCGTCGAGATAACGCAAGCGTTCATCAGCAATGACTCGAGCGCTTGGGGTATGCATTCGTTCGGTCAACTTTCTCAGTTTAAAAAGATGTTCGTGATAGGCGCTGTGGCTTTCGCCTTCGATCTCTTTGCCCGTCTCCAAAAATTGTGCCGAAGGCTCTTCATAAAAGGGTGTTCCTGCAATCGCGGCATAAGCCAAGACCCGCGCCGCACCAACTGCCCCGAGCGCGTCCAACTTATCAGCATCAAAGATGATCTTTGCCTCCAACGTTTCCGGTTTTTCAGCGGGATTGCGGAATCTGTGCGCTAAAATGCAGTGTTGCACAGCTCTAATTCTTTCTGCTTTCCAGCCTTTTTCTGCTAGAACCGCCGCAGCGAACTTGGCCGAGGCTTGGTGATGCTCTAATCGGCCGGATGCCGAACTCGGATCACTACCCTGCGAATCGTGCAAAAGGGCAGCCGCGCGGACAATTTCCAAGTCGGCACCTTCGGCTTTGGCAAGACGCACGGCCATATTGTAGACGCGGATAATATGATCAAAATCGTGAACAGCGTCGGTATCTTTGTACCAGTTGTGGGCTTCTTTGAGGGTTATAGGTTTCATGTTGAAGGTTTAGGGTTGGAAGGTTACTGTGTTGTATGTAGCGTAGCGGCTTGCAAATGGCGAATGGAAATAATAGATAACGCTCCTGCTACTGCACCTATGTTACTCGTTCTTATGGAAGATCACTTTTTTTTCTTCGGGGCAGGCTTTGGTGGTTTGGGCGGTGGAGGTGGTGGCACTCTTTGCCCTTTAATTGCACCATTGCCTGTTTTTGAAGTATTCTCAGACTTCCCATCTTGTTTTATGTTTTTTGTGGCTTTAAAATTAAATTTGGGGGTTCTTTTGTAATCGTACATTTCATGCTCCTATATTTGATTGAGCGAATATCGCTGCCAAAACAACTCCAACAAGAAAGAAAATTCCACTAAGAGCATTAACTATCCCCGTAACTAAATCAAATGATCCACCTGGATGACTTTTATAGATTTCTCCATCGTCAACTTGTTTTATGGCTTTACGTAAAGCCATTTGACTAAAATAATATGACAACAAAACTGACGAAATGCTAATGCCCCAAGAAAGCCAAGCAAAGAGAATCAAATTAGAATTGACTATAGGTTTGTCTCCCACGATATCTTTGATGAACGCAAACGTAATTCCTAGTGCGCCACCTGATAGAGCAAGGATGGTTTTGTCAAAATTTTCTTGAGCCTTTTGCTCTGCTGTAAGTAGAGTATCACGATATTTTTCTAATGATTTTCCCATTTATTTATCTCTTTGGTAGGAGTAGGCTAACTAGGTGACAGGCGGAACTTTTTTTTCTAAATGACTCTGGATGTTAAAAACACCCATCTCATTTTACTGGAATCAATTACTGAAAATATCCTAAGGCCAATAGCAGGCCGCTCTTTTCTTCTTTACAAGCTGAGAGCTTGCTTGGCATGACTGCCCAATGCCTTAACGAATTCATCAGCCGTTGAATTTTTTAAGGGGCGTCCAAAGGCTGTCAGCCCAGTCTTATCAGCGCGCCATTTGCCACTACCATCACCGAAGATGGTCACAAAGTGTCGGGCTCGATTGGGATCGTTGGTGTCGTCAAACCAGTGGATGACAAGTCCTTTTAGCGGCGCGGCGTGGAGGATATCTTTGGGGCGGCCTAAAAAGCCACCGCGTGTACCCAAGATAATTTGGTTTTCAGTAAGTGCATAAAAGGTTGATTGGTAAAAGAAGGGGATCTTCAACTCTTGATCCAACTCCAGCGAAGCAGCCAATTCTGTGCGGCGCTGATCGCCCGGGTTGCGGATACGCCGATCAGTAGTGCCAGCCCAAAGACCGGATGAAACCATACTGACCAATTTTTCACCGGGGAATTTGTCCGCAAGCCATTTTTCTACATGTTCTCTTTTGAATGCCATCTTTGCTCCTTGTTATACCAATAAAATACTGATAAGAATAATTACTGAAAATATCCCAGCGCCAAGCGCAGCCGTTCTTCCACTTCTTCAGGTGCATCTTTGGGGATAGCTTGAATCGCTGTTTGGGCTTCGATAACGCTGTAGCCAAGAGCTGTGAGAGCTGCTAAAACTTCGCCATCAGTATCGGTCATAGCAGCGACTTCTTCGAGGGCATCCATTGGTTTGAGTTTGCCTTGCAGCGAGAGAATGATGCCCTGCGCGGTCTTTTTCCCCACGCCTGGGACGCGGTTAAGGAGCTCATATTCTTCGTTGAATACTGCTCGTTTAACGGTATCCAGTGAAAGCGAGGAGAGTATCGCCAATGCCAATTTGGGTCCGACCCTGTTTACGCTGAGAAGAAGCACATAGAGATCGCGATCTGCCTGGGTTTCAAATCCATATAAAGACATAGCATCTTCACGGACAACAAAATGCGTGTAGAAAAAGGCGCTCTCGCCCACATTCATCTGCTGAAAAAGCGTAGCAGGAACGTGGACGCGCAGCCCCACACCACCAACTTCGACGATAAGGGCATCTTCTTCTTTTTGGCTGATCTCGCCACGCAGGGTTGCTATCATAGAATTTCTCCAGTTAGATCAAAAGGGCTGTGCCGATGCCGACGGCGAGCATCATCAAAATGGCAAATAATAAAGGCTTGCGCAGCGCCTTGCCGCCCATTGCAAGGGCGATGCCGCCTTTGACAGCAGTATTGGACATTGTCGCAAGGATGATGGCGAGGGCGGCTTTTGGCATGGCTATCACACCAGTTTTGCTTAGCTCCGCCATCGAAAGGGTAATGGCATCCACATCGGCGATACCAGAAATAATGCTCGAAATATAAAGACCTGTATCACCGAGATACATTTGCGCAGCTCTTGAAACCAGTAAAACAAGACCATAAAGCAGACCAAATTTGATCGCAGAGGCTAGATCAAAGGGATTGGAGAAATCGATATCTCCTTTTTCAGCGGTGCGTTGGGAGAAATAGAGATAAAGACAATAGAATAGGCCAACCAGTGCCGAAGCAGTGATAGGAATCCAGACCAGCTTTAGAAGCGGCTGATAGACAACACCAACTTCGACAAGTACGCGGGCGAACATAACTGTCCAGGCAACGGTGATGGCGAGGGCAAAGGGTTTGGAGAGATCGGGTTCACGGTTGCTGCGTTCGGAAAAACTGAGTGTGACCGCCGTGCTGGAAACCAAACCGCCGAGGAAGCCCGTCAGCCCGATGCCCTGCTCGGGACCAATAACCTTGATCGCGACATATCCTAAAAAGCTGATCCCCGAAATAAAAACAACCATTAGCCAAATTTTGAAGGGGTTGAGCACGTCAAAGGGAGGCGGAAGAAAAGACTGATTGGGGAGAATAGGCAATACTATGGCCGTAATTACAGCAAGTTGAAGCGCTGCAGAAACATCTTCTCTTGTCAGAGAACGAGCAAAACGGTCCGTTTCCAGCTTGACAGAAAGCATGACCGTAGTTGCGATACCAATTGCAAGTGCAAGAGCAAGATGGCCCCAATAGGCCAAAGAGCCTGCCGCAATGGCGATAACTATTGCAACTTCGGTCGTTAAACCGACTTGCCCCTTGCGTGCATCAACCAGATAGGCTGCTGTGATAAAAGCACCAAATACGAGAAGGATACCAACAAAAGCCAAGGCAGAATTAAGTTCGTCAGCAGCCATGGCGGCCAATGCCCCCGCAAGGCCAAATAAGGCAAAAGTACGCTCTCCGGCGATGATATCGCGGCCGGGTTCGCCGTGCGCGAATTCACGCTGGAGCCCGATCAAAAATCCAATAGCCAGTGCAATGCCAAATCGTAAAAAAAGGTCTGCAGTTTCAATCATCAGATTTATCCTGAATAACTAGAAAGCGTTCTCATATGATCGCTGTGAATATGGGTTATTGCTACTGCAAGCGCATCTGCTGCATCATCCGGTCGAGGGATTTTTTCGAGATTGAGCAACATCCGCACCATCTCCTGCACCTGCTTTTTCCCTGCTGATCCATAGCCTGATACCGCTAATTTGATCTCGTTAGGCGTATATTCAGCGGGGTCCATTCCAGCCTGAGCAAGGGCGAGCATAACCACACCGCGCGCCTGCCCGACAGCAATAGCCGTTGTTACATTTCGCTGAAAAAACAACTTCTCCACCGCGCAACGTTCAGGGCGATGGAGAAGTATAAGTTCGTTCAATTGGTCGTATATGGAAAGCAGCCGTTCATGCGCTGGTGTTTTTGCGGGGGTGGAGATCACGCCATAGGCGATGGCCTCAAGACTGCTATCACGGTGTTGACGAACAAAACCATAGCCTGTGGTGGCTGTTCCGGGGTCTATGCCGAGGACGAGGGTCATGCTAATGAGTATTGCGTCTTTCGCAATGTTCTTGTTTACGGGAAATCATTACGAAATACGTTTTACGCAATACTTTATGCCGCTTCAAGGGCAGCCATTGCTTCGTCGGAGATACTCATATTATGATAGACGTTTTGCACATCGTCTAATTCTTCGAGATTTTCAACCACTTTGAGCACCTGAAGAGTATCAGAGACATCTAGTGCCATTTCCTGCTTGGGTTCCATGCGCAAGCCGGCATCTTCAACATCAACATTAGCGGCACGCAAAGCATCACTTATCTCTTTATAGCTGCTGACAGGACCAACGATCTCGATCATGTCGTCATCTTCTATCACATCATCTGCGCCAGCTTCAATGGCCAACTCAAAAGCAGAATCAAAATCCATTTTTGCTGCGGGGAAGGTGAAGAAAGTAATTCGATCAAACTGCCACATCACCGAGCCATTTTCGCCGAGGCTGCCACCGTATTTATCCAAACCATGTCGAACTTCAGCAACCGTGCGGTTTTTATTCTCGGTCATGCACTCCAGGATCACGGCTACGCCATTGGGCGCATAGCCTTCATAGGTCACCTCTTCAAAAACAACACCATCTTTATCTTCGCCTGTGCCTTTTTTGATGGAGCGTTCAATATTGTCTTTGGGCATATTGCCAGCGCGGGCTTTTTCTATCGCCAAACGCAAGCGAAAATTGGTATCAGGGTCGCCGCCGCCTTCACGGGCTGCGAGAGTCACTTCTCGGCTCAGGCGGGTAAAAGCTGCGCCACGTTTTGCATCAGCAACACCCTTTTTTCGTTTAATAGTCGACCACTTGGAATGACCAGACATGGGTATTTCTCCTTCTTTAGACCTTCATCCAAAAGGATGCGGGGAATTTATTTTGGGGTCATTCTATTATAACGTTTCTTATTTGATAAAACCAGTTACCGCCAAAACAGCAATGGGAATCAACACCCACCCTAAGACTTGGTGCAACCCAGCATAAAAACGAGCAAATTTGCGTTCCGGTTTGGATACCCAGATTTTGGCGTAGCCAAGATTGCTTAGTGGCAGGAATAAATCAAGACTATATTTAAAGGAGTGATAGGGGCGTTTTGTTTCTGAAAGCGCCACCATCTTTTCTTTGTCACGAAATACAGAATGTCCAAGTGCTACAAAAAGCAACAGCCATAAAAATGCGCGCAATGGGCTTTTACCGTAGAGAACAAAGTATTCCATGAAGACGTTTTCCCACCAATTCCATGATTTCCACCATCTATAATTAACAGTGTATCTCTCCTCTCTTTTTTTCTCTACTTGAATGTAATCAATAGAATCATAACGTCCTAGTCCGCGATACATTTTATCAAGTTGATTATATAGTTCAGCATCATATGAAGATCTCTTTAAAAGTGTAAGGGTTTCTCTTAGATCACTACTATCGGGATATCTGATACGTAGAAATTTAAATTTTAGTTTCCCTAAATCAATAATACTTGGTTCTTGGGGCCAAGTTACGTTAGTAGTTATAAATCTATTTACAGAGGTATCAGAAAAAGATACATCCCCAGCAAAGTGGGAATCATTGATTAGCAAATCTTTTGGTATAACCATGTAGACAAAATGGGTAAGTTGATCTGGGTTAGTAAATTGCGTTTCCGTGAGAGATAAAGAGGTCCCAACAGAAGTTCCATCAAAACTTGTTAAACCAGCAAAGGATGTTTTATTTATAGCCAAGTGTTCATCAAATTTCATATCCGTAAGATAAACACCACCTTCTTCACTATTGAATTCTACTTCAGTAAATTGTAAGAATTTACCTACTTCACTATACTGAAAATTCACAGAGCCACTAAAAACTGTATTTTCAATAGATACAAATTCATCTACTTCTATATTACTGAAATCACTAAGCCCTTCTTGGCTGTTAAATTTCGCACCATTAATTGCAAAAACAGAACCTATTTTGCTAAACTGAAAATTCACAGGTCCATTAAAAACTGCATCATTAAAAGACAGCACCTTTTCTATTCTCATATTCCCAAAGTCAGCAACCCCTTCTTTGCTGAGAAACTCTGCGCCAGTAGCAGCAAATTGTCTGCCTACATCGAGACTATTAAAGGATAATGGTCCGTAAAATTTTGCGTTATCAAGATAGACATAGTCTTTAACCCTAATATTCGTAAAGCCTGCTTTAAAGTCTGGATTAGAAATTTGCATATCTTGTGCTTCTAAATTTCCTCCAATATAAGAATGCTTGAATAATACAGGTCCCGCAAAAGTTGTTCGCTGAAGGAGGAGAGTGTCTCCAACGTTAAGTTCAGCGAAATTTACTCCTTCTTCAACATTATTAAAACTAGCATCGCTCACATCTAACTTATTCCCCGTCTGCACATAATTGAATACCCCATAATTATTAAAAGATGCTTCTCTCAGGGAGAAATCTTCGACTATCTTTGTATAGGAAAAATTTGCTGGACCAACAAACAAAGTTTTGTCCATGAAAAGAGTCCTCCCTATTTTCATCCCAACAAAAAGGTTTGTTTCTGCGCTTTTAAATTGAGTTTCTGTAGCTGTAAAATGAGTCTGAGTGCTATAGTGAGTGAAATCTACAGCTCCATTAAAAAGTACTTGGTTAAGGTAGGTGGTCCCTCCCACATGCATATTTGCGAAGTTTATGCTTTCCTCATTCCGAAATTCAGTCCCAGTTGCTGTAAAATGCTTGTCGACAGAGGTATCCATGAGATTAGCAGAGCTTTCAATAATTGCATCTGAAAGAAAGAAGGTTCCTCCAATTTTCAAACTAGAAAAATTTATTCTTCCCCATTCGCTGGTGAATTGTGCATTACTGAGTCCTAAATCACCGTTAATCTCTACGCCCCCAAACATAGCCGAAGAATCAAATATACTGCGGCTCAAGAACAAGGCATCATCAAATGTTGCTGCACAGAAATCAATAGATGATTTAAACGTGCTATCGCTAAAATTTACACTTTGATGAAAGTGGCTTCTACAAAAAGATAAACTATCTTCAAAAACCATGTGATTAAGCGAAATTTGAAACGGAATATCCGCATATTGCACAAAAAGATAGCCTGTTACGGTTGCATTTTTTATACTCACCCCGTGACGTGCGATATTAACACTGGATGTGTTTTCAAGTAATCTTTGAACAAATTCGCCACGAATAACACGATCTTCTTCATTGGGAAAAGCAACTGCAAGATCTGCAACCTCCCCTTTTGTGACCTTTTCTAAAATCCACTGTTCTGCCCTTATATTTGGCACAGTGTCAGTTTCAGATTCTGCCATAACTTGTGCAGGCAAGATAAAAGTAATAATTGTTATCAGTAACCAAAGACGGTACTTCATTTTTTTTGTGAACATTATGACCTCCTCTGTTCAGGGTGCAATTACAGATTTTCAAAGACTTGACTTACGAAACTATTGTTATTTTATCATTGATGTAGGGATGAATTATTTTTTTGACTAACGGTTTCTTCCTTTGCAAGCTAAACCACCTTCCTCCCCTTTTGGATCGGCGCCTTCCCCATCGCCGCATTCAATGCCTGCTGGATGGAGCGCACTTCAATAATCTGAATATCTTTGGTCCACGGCTCAGATTTGCGCAGGCGTTTTGGCACGATTGCCACTTTGAAGCCAAGCTTTGCCGCTTCGCGCAAACGCAAGGGCATCTGTGATGGCATTCTTAATTCGCCAGCCAAACCTAACTCCCCGATCAAGACAGCATCAGCACGGACGGGTTTATCGCGCATCGAAGAAGCGATAGCGGCAGCAATTGCCAGATCAGCGGCGGGTTCATCAATTTTTAAGCCACTGACCACGTTCACAAAAATATCCTGTTCAGATAGATTCACACGTGCTCGGCGCGTCAGCACTGCTGCGATTAACAACAATCGATTGAAGTTGACACCATTCGGCGTGCGACGCGCGTTCCCGAAGTTGGTCGGGCTCGTTAGGCCTTGGATCTCGACCAAAAGCGGACGTGTGCCCTCCATCGTTACCGCGACAGATGATCCCGGCGCATTCACCATTCTCTCCGCCAAAAATGCTTCTGATGGATTACTTACTTCAACCAATCCGCGTTCGTGCATCTCAAAAACGCCGACTTCGGCCGTCGCACCAAAACGATTTTTAACCGAGCGCAGAAGGCGATAAGCTTGATAACGGTCGCCTTCAAGATGCAAAACCGTATCCACGATATGTTCCAAAACGCGTGGGCCTGCGATTGTGCCCTCTTTGGTGACATGACCGATCACAAAGACAGAAATTCCGCTGGTTTTGGCAAGTTCGCGCAATTGAGATGAGCATTCCCGCACTTGGGTTACAGACCCCGCAGAAGAACTTAACTCTGGGATAAAGGTCGTCTGGATAGAATCAACGATCAATAGCGTTGGCTTAATTTCACGAACATGATCCATGATCACATCCAGATTGGTTTCTGTCACAAGGAAAAGTTCATCTGGCAGGGAGGTAGCACCACTCTTCTCTTCAGCATTATGCGCCATGATTCGCGTTGCCCGCATCTTGATCTGCCGCTCGGATTCTTCTCCGGAAACGTACAAGACCCGCTGTTTGCTTGCCATCCCCATTGTCATTTGCAAAAGAAGCGTCGATTTGCCGATCCCGGGATCACCCCCGATCAGCACAATTGATCCGGGAACGATTCCCCCGCCCAAAACACGGGCGAATTCGCCGATGGGGACATGAATCCGATCTTCAGCACCGACGTCAATATCTGGTAGGCGGCGCGGGGTGGAACGTCCACTCAATCCTCTGACAACACTACTGGGCTTCGATATTTCATCTTCGCGCACGATCTCTTCGATCATGCTCCCGAAGGCTTCACATTTTGGGCATTTGCCCATGTACTTTGGCGATGTTCCGCCACATTCCTGACAGAGGTAACGGGTGATTGTTTTTGCCATAAGGGTTTCCTTTAAGCCCCCCTCTAACTCCCCCCGCGAGCGGGCGGAGAACTTGTTCCTCCCTCGTTTACGGGGGAGGCTAGGTGGGGGCCTTTTACAACTTCTCTTATTCTTTCAGCAACTTCATTGATACTCTTAAAAACATCATCATTCGTGAAACGGATAACACGATAACCTTTCTCTTCTTCGAGCCAGCGTGTGCGTTCTTTGTCGTATTCTACTTGTTCAAGATGAGAGCCGCCATCTACTTCGATGACGAGATTTTCTTTGGCGCAAAAGAAATCGACGATGTAGGAGCCAACGGCATGTTGCCTGCGAAAATATAAACCATCGAGTTGTTTCGCGCGTAGAACACTCCAAAGTTTCTTTTCGGCAGATGTCATGTTCTTGCGAAGTTCACGCGCTCTATTTTGAATTTCTTTTGATGCACGCCATCTTTTGGAGTTTGTCATAATTTGTCTCATGTGCCCCCTGCTCTATCGCTACGTTTAGAGCATCTCCCCGTTTTACGGTGGGAGAATTTGTTCCTCTCCCGCTTGCAGGGGAGGTTAGGTGGGGGTATGTGGGGGCTAATTACGCAAAGTATAACAGAATTTATGTTCTTTTTAGCAGCGCATCTAACGAGAAATTTATACACAGAAGCTATAATGACCCTCTAATCACGGAGGTACTTTTATGGGTTTTCACGGAGCAGGCTGGTACGCCTACCTAAAACATGATGAAAAACGTGACCAACCAAAGGTCACGCAAGAACTGATCAAACGAGTGGCAAAATTTGCACGACCTTATGGCTTTCAGGTTGCTGGGTTATTACTTACTATTTTGTTAATTTCAGGTATCACGTTAATTTCCCCATTGCTCTATAGAGACCTGATCGACAACGCCATCCCGAACGGAGATTTAAAGCGGCTCAATTGGCTGGCGCTGGGTATGATCGGTGTCCCTATTATCAATGGCATTATCGGGGTCGTACAACGTCAATTAAATTCGAGTATCGGTGAGGGCGTTATTTACGATCTGCGCCGCGGCCTCTACGCCCATTTACAGCGTATGTCGTTACGCTTTTTCACCCAAACACGCACGGGCGAATTAATGTCTCGCCTGAATAATGATGTCATCGGAGCGCAAAGAACTATTAGCAACACGCTAGTTTCCATCGTTTCCAATCTTGTCTCATTTATTGCTACCCTAGGTATTATGCTCGCCCTCGAATGGCGTTTAACCTTGCTCGGATTAGCCATTTTGCCTTTATTTATCTTCCCCGCTCGTCGCGTTGGACGCGTTTTACGCGATCTTCGCCGCCAGTCAATGGAATTCAATGCCGAAATGAACGCGACCATGAATGAGACTCTCAATATCAGCGGTGCGATTTTGGTTAAACTCTTTGGGCGCGAAAAACGAGAGCTAGATCGTTTCAGCAGCGACGGCGCCTCCGTCCGAGATATTGGTATCCGTACAGCCGTTGTCGGGCATTGGTTTTTCATGATGCTCAGTGTCGTCAGTGCAGTCGGTTCGGCAGTCGTTTTCTGGATCGGCGGTCATCTCGTTTTGCGTGGCGAGTTCACCATCGGCACGATCGTTGCTTTTGGCGCTTATCTCACGCAACTCTATGGCCCGCTCATGTCTCTGACCAACGCCCAAGTCGAATTTGCCCAAAGCATGGTCAGTTTTGAACGCGTTTTTGAAGTATTGGATATCCCCATCGAGATCGCCGAAAAAAAATCCGCTCGTGCCCTGAATACGGTAGAAGGACAGATTGAATTCAAAAAAGTTTCTTTCGCCTATGAGGGTCTCGGCAAAGATGAAAAAGTCGGTTTGGATGAGATAGCCCGATTCTCCTGGAGAAGCAGTGGTGAAGCTCTCTTAAAACGTGGCAAGAAAAAAATGGATGAAAACGTTTCGCCCGTGGCTTCAACTGGCTCACGTTTAAAATGGGCTTTACAGGACCTAAACTTTAGTATTGAGCCCGGGCAACTCGTCGCGCTGGTGGGGCCGAGTGGTGCAGGTAAAACGACCACGACTTATATGATTCCGCGCCTATACGACCCCACCGAAGGCAGCATCCATCTCGACGGAAACGATATCCGCGACCTAAAACTTAATTCTCTCGCCGAAAATATCGGCATGGTCACCCAAGAAACCTATCTTTTCTACGATACCATCGGCGCAAATCTGCGCTACGCCCGCCCCGATGCAACGGATGAAGAAGTGATCGCCGCCTGTAAAACTGCAAATATCCACGATTTTATCGTTGGACTATCCGATGGTTATGATACCGTTGTCGGCGAACGTGGCTACAGACTCAGCGGCGGCGAACGTCAACGTGTTGCAATTGCCCGTGTTGTCTTAAAAGACCCCCGCATTCTCGTTTTGGATGAAGCTACATCCCACCTTGATTCTCTCTCCGAAGAGTTAATTCAGAATGCTTTACAGGAAGTGATGAAAGGACGCAGCAGCCTCGTTATCGCGCATCGCCTTTCGACGATTTTGGCAGCCGATAAAATTTTGGTAATGAAAGATGGGAAATTGGTCGAGCAGGGTACGCATGATGAATTGCTCGCGGAGAGTGGTTTATATAAGGAGTTGTACGAGACGCAGTTTAAGGTTTAACCCCCCCTCTGGCTCCCCCCGTAAACGGGGGGAGAACCAAATTTATCAAGCGAGTCCCTCCCCCGCAAGCGGGGGAGGACAGGTGGGGGCGTTTTAAACGAATTAATCCTTTATGAATTCCCTAATTCTTTCAACAACTTCATCAATGCTCTTGAAAATATCATCATTCGTAAAGCGAATAACGCGATAGCCTTTTTCTTCTTCCAGCCAACGGGTGCGCTCTTCATCATATTCGACTTGTTCGAGATGTGAGCCGCCATCTACTTCAATCACCAGTTTCTTTTTAGCACAGAAAAAATCCACAATATATGAACCAACAGGGTGTTGTCTGCGAAAATAGAGTCCATCGAGTTGTTTGGCGCGTAAAACGCTCCAAAGTTTCTTTTCTGCCGCAGTCATGTTTTTGCGTAGTTCACGTGCGCGGTGCTGAATTTCTTTCGATGCTCGCCAGCGTTTTGTGTTTGACATGGTTTTATTTTACCCTTTTTGCCCCCCTCTGGCTCCCCCCGCGAGCGGGGGGAGAACTTGTCCCTCCCCCGTGAAACGGGGGAGGCTAGGTGGGGGTGAATAAAGTATAATCCTCATCATGCAAAAGAAACTCCCTCGCATCTTTTTGTGGATATTTCTAGGTCTTATCGCCTTAATCGGGCTTTATAACCTCCCGCCCATTCATTCGCGTCTCTCATGGCGTGTGGATAATTTGCGAACGCAAGTTAAGTATTATTTCAATCCACCAGACGAGGCGATCTTTGAGCCATCTACACCTGTGCCGACAAGCTCTATCTCAGAGCCAACGGCTACATTTACATCGACGCCTGAAATGGATATTTTATCTACAGTTGTGCCCACGCTTACGGCAACGATTGTCCCTACGCCTTATCCCGAGATTGCGCGTGTACAAAACGTGGTCTACATCGATCAGGAGAACCGCTGGAATTACTGCGGCCCTTCGAACTTGACGATGTCTCTCATCTTTTGGGGCTGGGAAGGCAATCGGGATGATATTGCAAAAGCGATAAAACCGGGTGTTGTCGATGAAGATTTAGATTTTATCCAACGCGGGAAAACGGACAAAAACGTCATGCCCTACGAAATGGCCGATTTTGTCAATGAGCAAACCGAATTCCGGGCTTTGATCCGTCATGGCGGGGAAATAGATTTGCTAAAAAGATTCATCGCAGCGGGTTATCCCGTCCTGATAGAAAAGGGTCGCTCCGAAAAAGATTACACGGGCAAGGTTGCGTGGCTGGGGCATTATCAATTTGTAACAGGCTATAACGATGTTGGTGAGAACTTCATTGTGCAAGATACCTATAATGATGGGCCCAACCACCCTGTTGAGTATCCTGTTTTTGAAGAAGGCTGGCGTTCCTTCAACAATCTTTTCATGGTCGTCTACCCACCAGAGAACGAAGAAGATGTTCTCAACATACTCGGATTATGGCAAGACGAAACCTGGGTCAGTGAACGCGCGCTGGAAAAAGCGCAAATCGAAGAGAACGAGCTTGAAGGCAATGATCAATTTTTTGCGATTTTCAATCAGGGTACAAATCTGGTTAATTTACAGCGTTATGCCGAAGCCGCCACAGCTTTTGACCGTGCTTTTGCTCTCTATGCCGAGCTTGGGCAAGAAGAAACACAGCGTCCTTACCGCATTATGTGGTACCAGACATCCCCATATTGGGCATATTTTTATAGCGGGCGCTATCAGGATGTGATCAATCTTGCTGACACGACCCTTAACGAAACTATCAGCGAACCAACCCTGGAAGAAAGCCTTTATTGGCGCGCAATGGCAGAATATGCTATCGGCGACTATATATCCGCTTTTGCCGATATGCGCGAAGCCGTGCGATTGAACCCTAACTTTTCACCCGGGATCTTTTATCTTGAGCAGTGGGGTGTGGAATAAATTTGAAAAATCTTCAAAATTCCTATCCCCGCCGCAAGCGGACGGGGTATTACGGAATTTTGCCCCTACGGGTACAGATTTTTCTTAATGCTCGGAACCCTCGTAGCAAGCTACGGGGTATTCAGAGAAGAATAACGCCGGGATGAACGTGATTTGGGTTTGCTATTGCTAAAAGAGCATTGTGCCCAGCCCCTGCCCTCACCCTCCGCTCTCTCCCTCAGGGAGAGGGGACTCATAGTCTTTTAAATCTTGGCGCTCTCTGCGTCTTGGCGGTTTCTACTTATGAAAATACTTCATTTTGCTGACGCACATATAGACATGGCGAATTACGGTCGACACGACCCCGAAACGGGACTCCCGCTTCGGGTTTTGGATTTTCTAAAATCGCTGGACACCATTGTGGACACAGCGATAGCCGAAAAAGTGGATATCGTTATTTTCGCGGGCGATACATACAAGGATCGTTCACCTGCTCCCACTTATCAACGTGAGTGGGGTAAACGCATCTACCGTTTAAGTGAAGCCCAAATCCCGACTCTTTTGCTCGTGGGGAATCATGACTTGTCCCCTGCAACCGGACGCGCCCACGCATTACAGGAATTTGGCACACTGCAAGTTCCCTATATCCATGTGTTGGATAAACCCCAATTACTTTCGCCAAAGGAACTTGATCTGCCGGTACAAGTCATCGCATTACCTTGGGTCTCTAAATCGGGGATGATGGCTGTCTCACAAATGAGCGGAGCAGAGAATGAAAAAGTCTATGACAAACTTGAAGAATTGCTCGGTGATTTTGTTGAAAGCTGCTTCGAGAAAATCGATCCTGAAATTCCCGTTATCCTGACAGCGCACGCATCCGTGCAAGGTGCGAAATATGGCGCGGAGCGAATGGTAATGCTCGGCAACGATCTTGTTCTATCTGGTTCATTAGTCAAAAATGACAAACTCGATTATGTCGCGCTGGGACACATCCATAAGCCGCAGGATCTCAATGAGAATGCACATCCGCCCGTCATCTATCCCGGCTCCATCGAGCGCGTTGATTTTGGAGAAGCAAAGGATAAAAAATTCTTTGTCACAGCGAATGTAGAGAAAGGCAAAGCAGAAGTGGAATGGCGTGAATTGACAGGCATCCGCCCATTTTTGGATGTTTTTGCAAAACCGCCCTCTGAGTTGGGGATAACTGAATTTCTTATCTCAAAACTCCCTGCAAAAGAAAAGCTAAAAGATGCTGTTTTGCGATTAATTATTGAATACCCCCGCGAATGGGATACGCTCATTGACGAGCCGGCTTTGCGAAATTACACAGCCGAGGCCTTTGAATTTCATCTCGTTAAACGCCCGCAAGTGGAGGCGCGCATCCGCTTGGCGGCAGACCAAACCGTAAGCAGCCTCGCGCCGCTGGAATTGCTGGAGCAATACTGGAAAACAATGCACGCAGATGAGGGGGAAGCAGAGATTTTGCAAAAAATGGCAAAAGATATTGTAAATAACGAAGAAGGCGAGCTTTAGGCTCGCCTTCTTTTTACAGACTTATTTCTCCCCTAAATTCCGTTTTTAGAATTTGGGGGAGATGCCCAATAGGGCAGAGGGGGCAGAAATGCAGCACAATCTAATTTCCCTAGTGCTCATGCCCTTCATGGTGCACATGCCCATGTGCCAATTCTTCTTCGCTGGGTTCACGGAGAGAAACGACTTTCACGGCAAAATTTAATTCTTTCCCGGCCAAAGGATGATTGAAATTCAGCACAGCGATATTATTTTCAATTTCTTCAATTCTCGCGTAAGCAGGCTGACCTTCTTCATTTTGTACTTGCAACTCCGTGCCAACTTCTACGGGAATATGTTCGGGGAACTGATTAGTGGGGATTTCCATGAAAGCTTCTTCATTAAGTTCTCCGTATCCCTCAGCGGGAGCGACGACTACACTCTTGCTCTCACCAATCTCCATTCCTGTCATTTCGCGTTCCAACCCGGGGATGATATTTCCTTTTCCTTGTAAAAATTCCAATGGCTCTCGCCCCTCAGATGAATCAAGTATTTCACCATCTACGGTCAGGGTATATTCCATTGCTATAACAAGATCATCTTTTACTGTATTTTCTTCAGTCATTTTTGCTCCTTTAACAGCTAAGTCGCCAAGACAAAAAACTTGGCGACTTGGTATGATTTGAAATTTAGGGGTATAGCTCTTTCAGCTTGCTCTCAACCTCTTCGTAAGCCTGTCTAAGTGGAGGGATGAAGGGCGTTAAACCGGCAAGCGGCTCGGATCCGCCCTTCTTTTCCAGGTCGGCAAGCAAGCCAGAAAGGGGAGTGGCTCCAACAGTTGCCGCAGTTGATTTAAAAGTATGTGCTGCACGTACAAATCCCTCTGCATCATCTTTTGCGAGTGCTTCATCCATTGCTTCAAATAGTTCCTGCGCATTAGCATAAAAACTATTGAGAATATCGGCGATAAATTCATCGGCCTCATCTTCCATTACTTCTCGGTAGGCTTCGAGAGCAGAAGGGTCTACTATCATTTTCTTTTCCTTTTAGAGTGAAGAAGATTCAACATGGTTTCCGCCTTTTTCTTTGGCTCTATAAAGAGCTTCATCGGCGGCCTGGATAATATCGTCCAGCAGAGCAACTGCGCCAGTGACTTTAATCTGGGTAGCCACACCCGCACTTGCTGCCAGAGAGAATACGCCTCCCTCTGGGAGGGAGAGTTCTACGAGATTAATCCCTTCGACAATACGTTGAGCAGCATTTTTTGCGTCTTCTGATGTGGTGCCAGGCAATACGACTAAAAATTCATCGCCTGCCCATCGGCCAATGCCATCATAAGCTCTGCTGCGCTCTTTAATAACTTGAGCAACAAGCTTAAGAGCCTCATCGCCTCTTAGATGCCCGTATTGGTCGTTAACTTCTTTAAACTTATCTATGTCAAGAAAGATCACAGAAATTGGCTCAGAAACGCGACGAGCGCGCTCTAACTCACCACGTGCAAATTTATAGATCGCACGTCGGTTCAGTAGCCCTGTCAGGCTATCTACCATTGCCAGCTTTTCAAGCTGATTATTAGCCAGGGTTAGATTATCTTCGAGGGCAAGCAAACGCTCACCAACTGCTACGCGTGCTTCCAGTTCGGCTGGGTTAAAAGGCTTTGTCAGGTAATCATCTGCTCCAGCATAAAGCCCTTTTACAATATCCTCATCCTTGCTATTTGATGTGACCAAAATTGTGTAAACATAGCTGGGTAATGTTGTCGAACGGATCTTCTTAATGAGCTGAACACCGTCCATGATTGGCATATTCCAGTCTGTGATGACAATTCGAAGCTGCTCTTCCTGAATTTTTTTCCAGGCAGAATCTCCGCTATCGGCAAGAACAACTGTATGCCCCAAGCGAGTTAAAGTTTTTTCAACTACTCGGCGGGCTACGTGTTCGTCATCAACTACCAAAATTTTCAGCATATCGACATTATACTTTAACTTTTCTCTGATTTGACAAGGATTAGCCTATAAGGTTTAATGGTACTACATTTGAACGGGGAGCCTTGGAAGCATCCGGCTTTGGATGCGGCCTTCATTGGCTGAGAGGAGCGTAGTCGCTCGACCCGCATAACCTGATCTGGATAATGCCAGCGGAGGGACTTTGCCTACATCAACCAACATCCTCCCCTCTGGCGAGGATGTTTTTTATGCCCAAACGAGCCCTGATCTTTATTAATGGGGATTTACCAAACTTGGATGCCGCGCGCCAAATAATCGGCCCTGATAATCTTATCATCGCCGCAGATGGCGGGACTCGGCACGCGCTTGCTTTGGGCTTGATTCCCTCTGTCGTCATTGGAGATCTCGATTCACTTGATTCCGCTAATCGGCGCGTGCTCGAAGAGAATCGGGTTGAGATCATCGAATATCCCAAAGACAAAGATGAGACAGATATTGAATTGGCTCTGGCTTATGCAATAGATATGGGTTGTCAGCAGATTTGTCTCGTCGCCGCACTTGGGGGGAGGCTCGATCATACGCTTGGTAATCTCTCGTTGCTCAGCAATGAATCTCTCGCCGGTTTAGACGTACGGATCAATGATGGGGTTGAAGAGGCGTTTTTTATACGAGGGCACGCTGAAGAGTACAAGCAAGCTGAAATCCGGGGGCGAATCGGAGATGTCGTTTCCCTGATCCCTTGGGGAAATCCAGTGACAGGTATCCATACAAAAGGGTTGCGCTGGCCACTATCCGATGAGACTCTTTACTCCCACAAAACGCGCGGTATCAGCAATGAATTGATCGCTGATCTTGCGGAGATCCAAATTGAGAGCGCTTTGCTGCTCGTTATCCATACAAGAAAGTTATAAGGAAATATCATGTACAAAAAAATCATTTTACTCGTATTTGTTTTCGCCCTCGCGGCCTGTGCTCCACAAGCTCCTGAAGGGCCAGCCACACTAACCGTGATGACCCATGACTCTTTTGCCATCAGCGAAGATGTTGTGCAAGCCTTCGAGGCAGAACATAACGCTGAAGTTGTCTTCCTTGCCAGCGGAGATTCTGGCTCTGCGCTCAACAAAGCTGTGTTGACAAAAGATGCGCCGCTCGCAGACCTGCTTTTCGGCGTTGATAATACTTTTCTCTCACGCGCGCTTGATGCAGATATTTTTGAAAGCTATGATGCGCCTGCTTTGGCTGAGATCCCCGCAGAGTTTAAGCTTGATGCCGAAAACCGCGCCATCTCCGTCGATTTTGGTGATGTTTGTATCAATTACGACAAAGCCTACTTTGCAGAGAAGGGATTGGCTGTGCCCGCCACGCTCGAAGACTTGACCAAACCCGAATATGCGAACTTGCTCGTCGTTGAAAATCCGGCCACATCCTCACCCGGTTTAGCCTTTTTGATGGCGACCATTGCTCACTTTGGTGAAGATGGCTATCTCGATTTTTGGACAGCTTTGCGCGAAAATGATGTGGCTGTAGCGGATGGCTGGGAAACAGCCTATTACACGAATTTCAGCGCATCTTCAGGGCAAGGGCCGCAGCCGATGGTCGTTTCTTACGGCTCCAGCCCTGCCGCCGAAGTGATTTTTGCCGAAACCACGCTGGATGAAGCGCCCACCGCCTCCATTCTCGGACCCGAAACCTGCTATCGCCAAATAGAATTTGTTGGCATTCTGGCCGGAACTGAGCAACGTGACCTCGCTGAAGCATTTGTAGATTTCATGCTTTCAGCAGAATTCCAGGAAGACTTGCCCATGCAAATGTTCGTCTATCCTGTTTTGCCCTCTGCTCAGCTTCCAAACGAGTTTATCAGCCACGTCGAGATCCCCTCTGAGCCTGCCAGTCTTGATCCTGCTCTTATCGCCGAAATGCGCGAATCATGGATCGCTGCCTGGACAGAGACGGTTCTTAAATAAGTGACAGTTTGAAGGTTGAAGGTTGCAGGTTGTAACCTTCAACCTTCAACTTTTGAACCTTCAACTTGAAACTCAAAAACTGGGCTCCGGCCCTCCTCTTCCTCGGACTCTTTTTCTTCTACCCCCTCGTCAAAATTCTGGCCTTAGGAGTAGATTCTCCTGATTTTTTTGCGCCAGAAAGTTTAAAAATTGCCGCGGATAGTTTGGGTTTTACGCTCTGGCAAGCAATGCTTTCCATGCTACTAACGCTCTTGGTCGGTTTGCCGGCGGCCTATCTATTTGCGCAATATGATTTTCGGGGGAAATCCCTTTTACGCGCCCTCACGGCTGTACCTTTTATGCTCCCAACCGTCGTCGTTGCGGCAGGCTTCAACGCCTTACTCGGCGCGCGCGGCTGGTTGAATTTAACCCTAATGAATCTCTTCAGCTTAGAGACTCCGCCCATCACGATCCTCTACACCCTTGGTGCGATTTTACTGGCGCATGTTTTTTACAATACCACCATCGTCATCCGCGTTGTCGGGAACGCTCTCTCTCGTCTTGACCCGCGTTTGAACGAAGCCGCGCGTATGCTCGGCGGAAATCGCTGGAAAGCCTTTTGGCGAGTCACCTTTCCACTTTTACGGCCCTCTATTTTCGCGGCGGCTCTGCTTGTCTTCCTTTTCGATTTCACCAGTTTTGGCGTAATTCTCCTTCTCGGCGGCCCCGGCTTTGCGACCATCGAAGTGGAGATCTATATCCAAACCCTGTCGATGCTCAATCTGCCCGTTGCCGCGCTGCTTTCCATCATTCAATTGCTCTGTACGCTTGCATTTTCCATTCTCTACAGCAAAATGCTCACCAAAACAGCCGTCCAAACAGCGCAGCGCGAAAACTTCGATCTTAGAAAGCGGGCGAAAAGCATCAAAGAGCGCCTTTTTATTTTTTCGCTGGTCCCTGTTTTGGCAGCCCTTTTTATCCTACCAATGCTCGCCCTCCCCCTCCGCTCGGTCAGCCAGTTGGATGCAGCTCGCGGCGAACGCAGCACGCTTGAAAGAGGCTTCACCACTGATTACTACGAAGAACTCTTTATCAATCGGCGCGGCTCCCGTTTTTATGTTCCCCCAATTCAGGCCGCACAGAATTCCCTCCAATATGCGGGGATCACTGTAGCCCTTTCTCTTCTTCTGGGATTTCCTGTTGCCTCGGCATTATCCAAGCCGACACGAATCGACCGCGCTCTTGACCCCATCCTGATGCTGCCCCTCGGCGCATCTGCCGTAACCCTCGGTTTGGGATTCATCATCGCTTTCAGCCGCCCGCCTTTAAACTGGATCGCTTCGCCCTTTCTTGTCCCCCTCGCGCACACAATGATCGCCTTGCCCTTCGTCATCCGCTCCCTGCAGCCAGCTTTAGCTTCCATTCCTCAACGATACAGAGAAGCGGCAGCCATGCTTGGGGCCTCCCCATTTAGGGTTTGGATGGAAATAGATTTCCCGATCATCTTCCGCGCAAGCCTCGCTGCGGCGACCTTTGCCTTTACCGTTTCACTGGGCGAATTCGGCGCGACCTCCCTTTTGGCCCGGCCGGCCTACCCGACCATCCCGACGGCGATATACAGATTTCTCTCCCAACCCGGTGGCCTGAATTACGGCCAGGCTATGGCGATGGCAACGATCTTGATGGTTCTAACCACCATAGGCATTTTCGTAATCGAGAAGATGAGATTGTCCAATGCTGAATGGTAGTTGTATTAAGTTATTAAACTGCTATATTCTGTATATTGCCACTCGTCGGGGTGGATATCCAGAATATATAAGATATATGTAGTTGGGCTGCCAAACAAAGTTGAAGAAAAGTTATGGGATTAGAAAAGCACCACCAAGTACAACTTGCGATCAAATTGAATGAAAATGCAGCTAAAAAAGGAAAAGATGCAGCATTTAAAGGATGGTGGTTTTTCGATACAAATTGCGTATCGGAGCTTATTAAATTATGTCGGTTGGGATTTAGAGAAAAAGTATGTGACCTTATTAGCAATCAAGATGTTCTGATTTCATCAAGCATTATTCAGGAATTAAGACGAAGACCAGATTTGCTCCAAGATTTAGAAGAAATGCTTTCTTGCACAAACTTATTTCTTGCCCCAGACAACACTCGATTTTGGTATACAGACATTTTCAATTTTCTGAATGTAGATAATCTAAAAATGAACTCTTTACAGGTGTATCCTCTTTTGAAAGGGTTCACAATGCAACTGTTAGGTAGCCAAGAATTTGAAACGGTTTGCAAAGAAGCTGAAGCTAATGCAAGCAAGTTGTTTTTGTCGAAGATTTCACCAGATATAGGCACAGCTATAGATGAACGAGATTTAGGAGCCGTGATTTGGCATGCAGTAAACAAATATGGCAATGAGTGGTTCAAAATCTATATTCCACCAGCAGACTGTAACTCAATGAATTTCCCGTCGTTCTACGTTTACTTTTATACTTACTATTACCGCTACATAAAAAGTTCAACGGTCAGACCAGAGTTGAATGATCTCATTGATTTAGCAAATTGCATGGCTGCTCCCTATTGCCAAAGATATTACGCAGAAAGCAAATTTACGAATATATTGCGCCTAAGTGTAAAAGGTCAAAAGCCGCCCACAGCTTTCCAGATGATTAAACGAGCCTACAAGAAGGGCTTAATTGACAATGAGACATTTCAAAATGCAAAGCAAAAGAAGGATAAGTTAGGAGTTTCAGATAAATTGCTAAGTCATACCGAAATATACAAATTCTCTGAAATGGTAGAACAGGTGAAAAATTAGCCACCCAACAAAGCGTGCAGC
>CAZOOX010000043.1:0-28582 GCA_964581545.1 uncultured Anaerolineaceae bacterium | reverse complement strand
GCGTTCATTTTTTAGCGTCGAATAGAAAGGCGGTCTATGGGCGCAAAAACAAGGTTACAAGCAAAACCTTCACAAACATAAGCTGTTGGCAGATCCTTTTTCAATTTACGGTTTTTTAATAACTCAGGTGCATCATCTGGGATGGGGAAGGGGGATGCAGCCACGACCGAGTTTGGTCGATAGCTCGAGCGGATTTCCGCCAGAAGAGCCTTTGTCTCATCCCGCCCCGGATCGCCCACGACGGCTATCTGGGTCACGTTATGGAGGGCAAAGTCTGCCCCCGAAAGCCATCGCGCGAAAGCGGTCGGATACATGCCCACAAATTCACTAACTAAACTGAGCGTGGCTTCCGCTTTATCACGATATTCGGCATTCCCCGTCAATGCATCCAATTTTAGCAATGCTTCAGTTGCTAACGCATTACCAGATGGGATGGCGTTATCCTGTAGCTCTTTCGGGCGGATAGGCAGCGATGATGCTTCTGCCGCTTTATTTGTTGTATCGAAAAATCCGCCTTCGGGGTCACTGAATTTTTCGATCATTTCGTCTGCCAATTCTTGCGCAGCAACAAACCAGCGATTATTGAAATCGGTCTGATAAAGTTCGAGCAAGCCAAGAATTAATGCTGCGTAATCAGCGAGAAAAACTTCGCTGCCAGCTTTGTCCTCTCGCCATGCACGGCGAAGTTGACCATCTGGCCGCAGAGCAGTAAGCAGGAAATCAGCGTTGTGAGCAGCCATGTTGAAATAGTCTTTGTTTTTAAATACGCGTGCTGCTTCTGCAACAGCAATTAGCATTAGGCCATTCCATTCAGTAAGTACTTTATCGTCTGTGCCGGGGCGAATACGTTTATCTCTGGCGGCAAGCAGTTTTTTGTGGGCAGATGCCAATTTAACAGGAACCTGCTCAACATCAAGAGCGAAGCGGGCGGCGAGGGCTTCGTCATCTGTTGTGCGTTGCAAGACGGTTTTTCCCTCCCAGTTACCCTTTGCGCTGATCCCATACGCCGCTTCAAACAGCGTATAGCCATCCTTTAGAATCTCTTCCAATTCTCCTTGTGTCCAAACGTAGAATTTGCCTTCTACACCTTCTGAATCGGCATCAAGAGATGAATAAAATCCGCCACCTGGGTGCGTCATTTCGCGTAAGACAAATTCAAGCGTTTCTTCGCAAATCTGCCGATAATGCGCTTTGCCTGTACGTTGCCAAGCATGCAAATAAGCACGGGCGAGCAGGACGTTGTCGTAGAGCATTTTTTCAAAATGGGGAACAAGCCATTGGTTATCTGTGCTGTAACGGGCAAAACCGCCGCCAACCACATCATAAATGCCGCCGCGTGACATCGCATCGAGGGCGTGCAGAGGAGTGGACTTTTCTTTAGGCGATTTTCGAAGCAGAAATTCTATTGCCATCGCCTGCGGGAATTTAGGTGCTGCGCCCCAACCGCCGTGTTGCCAATCATAAATTTCGACAAGACGGTTTTGCGCACTTTCAACCTGCTCGGCTGTAATTTGTTTTCCGCTGGTCGCCATGCTTGCTTCAGTTTGGAGTTGGGCTGTGAGTTGTGCTCCAGCAAGGTCAATATTTTGACGATCATCTTTCCACGATGCGGCAATGCCGAGCAAAAGCTGCGGAAAGGATGGCATCTGGTAACGAGGCACGGGCGGGAAATAGGTGCCGCCATAAAAAGGGCGCAGATCGGGTGTCAGAAAAACGGACATCGGCCAGCCGCCGCGCTGGGTCATGGCAACGACCGCTTTCATATAGATGCTGTCAATATCGGGGCGTTCTTCGCGGTCTACTTTGATGTTGATGAAATGCTCATTCATGATCGCGGCAGTTGCTTCATCTTCAAAGGATTCATGCGCCATGACATGGCACCAGTGACAAGCCGCATAACCGATGGAGAGAAAAATTGGCTTGTCTTCAGCTTTGGCTTTGGCGAGAGTTTCGTCGTTCCATTCGTGCCAATGGACGGGGTTATCAGCGTGCTGGAGCAGGTAGGGAGAGGTAGCGTTTGCTAAAAGGTTAGACATAGGAGGGAAATCCATTTAGGTTGTATTGAGTAATAAAACGATTATATCCCACCAAAATAGTCCGTTTATAAGTTCTGTCTAAGAATCCAATACTGGAGTGCAAAGATGCTATCGTCTTTTTGCATCAGCGCGATGCTTTGGTCCAAGTCGCTTCCCTTTCTTTGCAGCTTTTTGGAGATAACTCTCAAGGGAATTTCGATTTACCTGCCACGATGGCCCCCAGTTCCGTCCTCAATTCTTTTCGGCACGGATGAGTTGTCGGATATAGTCGGGGTTATAGCCACTGAGTTCAGCAGCCTGGTATGTTGTGAGCCAATCTTCCATAGCAATATTATAATCTGACACTTAGGTCGCGTTATTCGTTTCATCCTATATCTATAAAATAGCGTATCTTTTCAGACAGGTGATTTTTAGGTGTCACGTCCCTTAACCGTGGTGCTCATGCCCAAGTTTTGATGAGTTCCAAAGTGGCTTTAGAATATCTACCTCTACGTTTTGGCGGCTTCCAGTGTGGTGGCGGTACCTTGAACAGAAAAATCTCTTCCACCGTCCAGCACTGGTCAGCCAATCCAGCGGCCATGGCAGGGGTACGTTTTACCCAACGATAGCCTCTTCCGCCTTGAGTTTTTTCTATCAAGCGTGTAATTATTTTTTCGCATCCCTGAATAATGCGGCGGTCAATGCTCAACTTACCATTCTGTCGTTGCTTCACAACCTGAACAATGGCAATGTTCTGCCAGGCAATCAAACGATGGCGTCCGCCCCGTTCCCCTTTGAAGGGCGTCTGAAAGGCTTTTACATAGCTGACCAAACCATCAACTGCCAGCAACATTTCTTGACACAAGGCTAATTGGCGCAGTTGATCAGCCAAATCTTGTATCAGCGCTAAATCTCGTTTATGGCTGATCGCTCCGCCCAGCCATAAACGGGTACGAACCATCATTGCCATCGCTATCCAGAAGGTCGTTTTCTGACCTTTACCTTTGATTTCATCGGCTTGTACTTGTTCTAATTCCAATTGGCTTTTGCCTACGAAATGTTCGTGCATTGCCCGATGATGTTCGCCCGAGAGAAGCCACCACCTTCTAATTGTACGTTCGTGAAATCCATAAGCCTTCTCAATCCCCTTTGGTGGGCAGCCATAAGCGAGCAAGGTGATTACAATCATTACGATTTTCGGGTCGGTACGCAAACGATAAAAGATGCTGCCTTTTCTGATTGAAAATGTCCGCCCACATTCGCTACAACGAAAGCGTTCTTCTTCGCGGCTATGAAGACTGATATTCCCTTTTCCTACATGACCTCTTGCGTGGCAGTCCAAATTAGGGCAAAATTCTTTTTGTGGGTTCACTGGTTTGGCTCCTTTGAATTGGTCTTCATTAGAGTTTGCCTGTGAACCCACTTTTTTTCAAGAGCTTTGATTGTTTTTCACGGCTAACTGCCGTGATACCCACGAATGCGATTAGAAGCAATTTGATGTTTTTCCAGGTATGATCCAAATGCAATTCCTGGTATGGCAAATAATATGCCAATGCCAACGGATGTGAGAATGAAAATTATTATGTCCAGGTATCCCTCCTTGGCAGGTTATTATTCCCTATGCCCAATCAACTTGTAAATCTTCACTGCCTTACTCTTCCCTTTGACCAGCTTCGATTCAATAAATTCGGTTTCCATTTCAGCTTTGATGGCTTCGTTGGTGCTTTCGCTGATGATCATCGACCAGCCATAGCCTTTGCTCAAATCCTGTAAGCGGGCGGCGAGATTGGCATTATCGCCGATGATGGTGTAATTTACACGTTCTTCGGAGCCGAGCAAACCGACAAAAACATCGCCGCTGTTCAGGCCGATCCCGATATCGAAGATGAAATCCGGGGGCAGGACCCCTGCCTTTTCCCACTGATCTGTTAATTTAACGAGAGCAAGTCGCATATCCAGAGCGGCACGCGCGGCGCGCAGGGCATGGTCTTCGTAGTGCACAGGTTCCCCAAAAAAGGCCACAATTGCATCGCCTTCATATTTATCCACTGTGCCGCCATGCTTGTGAACGACCTTTGTCATCACATCCAAATAAGGGTTTAGCAGGGCGACAACACCATCGGGGGTGAGCTGCTCTGAGAGGGTCGTAAAGCCGCGAATATCCGAAAAAAGGATGGTGATATTGCTGCGCTTATTGAGCGAGCTAATATCTTGCGTGGTGATCAATTGCTCGACCATTTCGGGAGAAATAAAACGTGAAAAAAGATTGCGAACACGTCGTTTTTCAGCTTCCTGGGCAAGCGCCTGTTCCAATGTAGGCATGATCACGCCAAGAAAAAGCATTGTTTCTGGCGCCATAAAGGGCAAATAAAGCCCCGATTTGCTGAAAAAGAAATAATAAATAGCGCCATAAGAGAAGAGGCTGGCGAACATTAAAGTGATAGCCAAAGCAGGGCGCGAAGTGCGTGTAATGAGATGGGATAAAAATGCCGCAAGCAAAATAAAGAGGATGCTGACCCATGGCGGCGCGATGCGCAGATAGTTTTGATTGAGCAGCGAATCGACCGCGTTAGCGACAATTTCTACGCCCGAAGTGCGGATCTGGCTGGAGAATGGCGTGGGGTAGACATCCTGCAAAGTAACGGATGTTGCCCCGATCAGCACGATCTTGTCTTTGAAATTTTCCGCAGGGTAATCGCCCAAGACAACTTGTGCGGCAGAATAGGTGGGATATGTTTCAGCTGGCCCTCGAAAATTGACCAGAAAATGCATGCCATGCAAAGGGATTTCTTCGTTGTTTAGAGTGATATTTGTAGAAGAAAATTGGTCGATCGGGGGAGCGTTTTGGCTAAGGCGCGCAACTTCAACCGCCCAGTTGAAATAGTTTCTTTCAGATACTTTGTCATATTTGTAGGCACGGATACTGCGCGCTACAGCATCATCATCAAGCTGGATTTCTGTGATGCCCAAGCTGTCGAAAACATTTTCGTATTCAGGGCGAGGAATTTTGAGCGTATTTACACCCTGATGGTCAACAAAGAGTTGGACGAGGTTGACAGATTTTTGGCTTTGCGTGAATGCATCGGCAAGGATGATATCGCCTTCAGTGTCTTCTTCAAAGAGAAAAACATCCAGCCCGATGATCTCTGCGCCAGATTGATTGAGATATTGGATGATCTCTGCTAAATAAGCACGAGACCAGGGCCAGGTATTATTCTCGTAATTGAGCGAGAAATCATCTATCGCTACGATGACGATTCTTTCATCTACGGTTTGTGTGCCGCGCAGCCGCATTGCAGCATCGCGGGCGGCATAATCCAGCCTTTCTGTAGGCGTGATCGTCGCAGGAAAAAAGACGGCAGCTATTTCGGAGATAATTAAAAATGCTGCGATGATGCTGAGCAATATTATTTGGGCGGGAGATTTTTTCTTTTTCATCATTTTATCTGCCGAGAGGGCCGTCGCCTCCTAGAGGTCCATCGCCGCCAAAAGGCCCGTCCCCATCGAGGGGGCCGTCTCCGTCAAGCGGCCCATCGCCGCCGAGTGGCCCATCGCCACCAAGGGAACCGTTGCCATCGAGTGGGCCATCACCATCTAGGGGTAGGCATTCTTCTCCGGGAGGGCATAGTCCATCAAGAGGGGGGAGATCAAGTTCAGGAAAAAGTTCATCAAAACTTATAGGTGGCCCATCTTCATCAGGGATGAAATCTCCCCAGTTTTCCCAAGGGAGTACTCCTTCTTCTTTGAGCAAGGGGAAAATGTTTTGTGCTTCAGGGGTGTAAAAGAGCCACTCGGCGAAATCTCTTTCACTCATTCTTTCGATCAGGGGCAAGATGAATTGCCCATCTGTTAATTCGGGTGGGAGCAGCGTTGCGCGTTGTCCATTTCTAAGTTGTAGAATGCCGGCAGGATTTCTCAACTCGCAATGCCCTTCCAGACAAGCGATAATAGCTCCTTGCGTTTCCGGGTCAATTTCTACCATCATATAAGAGCCACGCACCGCAGCTACGCCGGAAGGCGTTTCAATTTCAACGCTTCCGCCATTGAGTACGACCCAAAGTTGCCCTAATTCCAGCTTTACGCGCGTAAAGAGACTTTCTTCTTTTTCTTCGTTGGAAAGCAGCGTGAAATGAGAGAGCGGAGCCATCCTGATCAGTGTTCCCGTTGAAAGATCAACGCGCGTATAGCCATTTTCAGATGTGCGTATCTCCCCTTTTTCAGCGAGAACCGTTCCATTCGAGGCCACAAAGAAGTTTGTGTCAATTTCTTCTTTTGCCTCTACACTTCCTTCCACTTCATTGAGTTCTGCGCTTAAGTCGATTGTAGGTGTTGGCGCATAAACTTCGACAGTTTCTTCGATGGTTTCCGGGGTAGCTTCTAAACTCTTTGTTGGCAGAGAATCTTCTTCATTGCTTTGACAGGCAGTAAGCAGAAAAAGAATAGAGAAGAGGTAAAAGAAAGTTTTTTTCATAAAAACTCCTGCTGTTCTACGGTGCTGCGCGCACTTGTAAGTTGTAGCTAATATAAGTTAACTCGCGTGAACGTTTTGCGAATAGGCGAAATTGATAAGTCTCATCACGGAACATGCTGAGCGCATAATCACTATCACCGCAATTGAGTTCGCCCCATTTGTCGAGTTTGATGCCGCCCTGCCACAATTCGACATAGAGATTTCCATTTCCTTCGCAACTGAGATCAATAAGAAGATTTACGCGATCTTCCGGCGAGTTGGGATGAAATGCGATCCAGTCTTCTGCATCACCTTCGGGTGAAGAAAGGTCGCTGCTATAGTCGAAGGCGCGTGAATTTGTGGCAGAAAACTCAACAGAAATGGATGGTTCTTCAGCAGAATCCCCATCATCTGGAGCGGGGAAGAATGTTGGCGCAGCAGTTGCGGCCATTACCGTTTGGGTGCTTTCTGCGATCTCTTCTCCATTTTCGCCGATCAGAGGGAGGTCGTCGATGATATTGCTTTCTACATAACTTGCGAAAACCCAGCCTTTATCATCATTGCCCGACACAAATTCGATTTGCAGCCAAGTGCCATCGAGATTTTTTCCTGTCAGGATAATATCTTCACCGTTGTTAAGTAGGCCTAAAACCGCAAAATCTGTTCCAGGACCGATGCGAACGTTGATTTGCTGTGTAGTCTGGCCATTTGTGCTTTCATCTCCTGTAGATGGACTGCTCCCCGAGACGACCGGGACATCTGGCTTGCCCTCGGTTAAGATATATTCTGCCGCGCCCCAACCTTCTCCGCTTTCCCCGCTTGGCGAGATAAAACGGATCTTATACCAATCTTCATTTGCGCTTTTCCCGATAATTTCCACTTCGCTGTTGATGCCTAGCATCCCCATAGATTCACTTGAAGTGCTGGGGTTTTCGCGTACGTTAATTTGCGCCGTGACCTTGCCCGAGACCGGCTCCACAGTTGGTTGCGCGGTAGCAGGCAGCGGAGTCGCGGTCGCTCTCGGTGTAAATGTAACGGGAAGTGTTGCGGTGATGATTCCACTTATCAAATCGCTCGGATCTGTCTCGTCCAGTTTTGAAACTTCCATACTACAAGCGGTGATAAGGCTAATTGTTAGGAATAGAAAAACCAGGGTTGTGGATATTTTTCTCATAATTTTCTCCGTCTGTATTCTATCGCAGCCTGCCCATTTTGGCATCTGTCTGTGTTCCTAAAATTCTTCCCCATTTTTTCTTTATTTAATTTATAATCTAGCGCATGAACCTATCAGTGATAATCCCCGTATATAATGAAGTTCAAAATATTCGTGAAATTCTCAAGCGTGTTCAAGCCACAGGCCGACCTTGGGAAATTCTGATCGTGGACGATGGCTCTACGGATGGCACACGCGATATTTTGAAAGAGTTGGATGGTACAGATAACATCCGCGTTGTTTTGCACGAAAAAAATCAAGGGAAAGGTGCTGCCGTACGCACTGGCTTCGGTGAAGCAAAGGGCGATGTCTTTCTTATTCAGGATGCCGACCTTGAATATGACCCCCGTGATTACCCTGCAATTTTGAAACCAATCGAAGAGGGTATTGCAGATGTGGTCTATGGCTCACGCTTCTTGGGTGCGCCGCGCCGCTCGACGATGTTCTGGCACATGATCGCAAATAAATTGCTCACCTTGGCAACGAATATTTTGTACAATAATATCCTGACGGATATGGAAACGGGCTATAAAGTCTTTAAGCGCGAAGTCTTGGATGGGATCACGATCCACTCTAATTCTTTTAACTTTGAGCCGGAATTCACTGCAAAAATTCTCAAGAAAAAAGTACGTATTTTTGAAGTGCCGATCTCTTTCAACCCTCGTGACTATTCTGATGGGAAGAAAATTAAGCTTCACGATGCTTTTGAGGCAATTTGGGCTTTGCTCAAATATCGCTTCGTAAATTAGTTTTTATAATATGAAGACTCCGTTCCTGTGTGAACTGCTCCCATATAACTGGACACGAAAAAAAGCATCCCCTGTAAGAAAATAGAGAAACAGGAGGTGTTTTTTCTAAGAACCTATCCTAAAATTGCTCTAGCCGCCGTCCCCGGCGGCGATCTCTCTCATATATCCCTGCGCCGTCCTCGGCGCAGGGAGCATCCTAAAATATTTTTCGGATAGGTTCTAAGTCAGATAAGAAAGAGAAGAAAGAGAAGAAGCATTATCCGCTCTTTGGCAGGGTCACTTAAGCCAATGATGCCTAATACTTCATCTACCCGTTTCTTAAGTTTCCAGCCGCGGAGGCCGTACATCTTGCCCCAAAAGGTCAAGTTTTCTCGAGCACCTAAGTCTTCGATAAGGCGATCTCTTGCGGAACGCCCCCAGCACTGTTTTAACACCCGTTGGATCGTCTTTGATGGAGTGCCCATCACGCGTGCCTCACCTTCATCTGGATGAAGAAGGCAACTAAACATAGAGTTAGTGGTCGTTTTTCCTACGCCATTGGAATCAAGTAAGCTGAATATCTCGCCCTCTTCTACGTCAAAGTTAGCACCCTGTACAGCCTTTGTGTCTTCAGAGGATCTGTGCAAATCCAAAACTTCAATGGCGAACGATGCCTACAATCTAAAACCACATTTACAAGAGATATTCAAATCAATGAAAAAGCTTTCTCTTGAATTTCAAAGCGGTTTTTTCAACGCTGACAAGGCATTTGACACGAAAGATGCCCGTAAAACTTGCTTCAATCACGGTGTCGTTCCCAGCAGTGATGAGAACAAGCGCAATCGCAAAGCAACAAAGCGAGGGCGCAAACGCTTTTTCAATGCCGAAGTCTACAAACACCGTTTCACATGCGAAAGAACTTTTGCCTGGATTGATAAATTCAAAGCTTTGTAAGTAAGGTTCGACCGAAAAAATAGCTACTTCCTCGGCACTTATTTCATTGCTTTTGCGATGGTCAACTTGCGCCACGTCATTCAACTATAAGTTTCAATTAGTTCGTTGCTACTAAAAAATGTGCAATACTCCGTCAAAGAGCTAGAAAATGAATTTTGGCTGAGATAATAAGTCCGTTTATGAAAGTTAAGAAAATAATTCGGTAATAGTCCCTTGCCCCCTCTAACTCCCCCTCAGGGGGAGAACCAGTCCCATCCCCCTGAGGGGGAAGGTTAGGATGGGGGCAGACGACATTTTCTTGTTGTGCGCTTTAACTTTATTGGTATTTTCTATGTTTTTTTACGCAGATAGAGAGTAATGTTTAGCGCACCCATGTTTAGTTTCCCCTTACTTTCGTCAAAGAACCCGTTATAATAAGTTATTGATCAATCTACAAGAGGAGAAATCCATGCGAAAAATATTTGGTTTTATGATCGGTGTTGTCGTTGGCGGCCTGGTTGGCGCTACAATTGCCTTGTTGCTTGCGCCTGATTCAGGTGAAGAATTGCGCGGACAACTTCGCGAACGCGGTGTAGCCATGCAAGCTGAAATTCGTAATGCAGCAAATGCACGTCGGATCGAATTGAGTGATCGCCTAGACGAATTGCGTACTCCGCCAGCAGCGTAAGAAAATAGCATCATAAATACACCGAGTGCTTGCGCTCGGTGTATTCTTTTAAATAATTGCCTTGTAAAATTCCTCCGCTTGTCTCATGCTCTGCTCATATTCCGCACGGGCGGCGATGATCTTCTGATTTTCGGTTAGGGCTTCTTCCCGCAAGTTGTCGTCATTCAGAGCACGCAAAATAGCACTTGCAAGCTCTTTTTCACTGGATGGATCGATCAATAGGCCGTTTGTCTCAGGGGTAATCCACTCGCGGATAGATTCCAGATCTCCGGCAATGGGGAAGCATCCACACGCCATTCCTTCGAGGAGCGAATTCGGTGTCCCGTCGTGGGTGCTGGGGGAAACCAAAATCTGCGCGCGACGGAACGTGTTTGCCAATTGCTCCCGTTTAAGGGGTGGAGTCAACTCGACGGACTCTTCTACGCCAAATTCTTGGATCCAAGCCTCTGCCTGAGATTCTCCTGCCATTGTTGGGCAAATGAATTTTGCATCAGGGCGCTCTTCTAAGACCAATGGGATTGCCTTGAAAAAGGTGTCGTTGCGTACATAGCCCCGAAAACCACGCGGATTGATGACGAGCGGCTCAGGAACTTGCTTGGGCGGGTAAAAGACACTCTGGTCAATCCCACCAGCGCCAGGTAAAACGATGCTGGGGCGAGCAGGGTCAAAACCCCATTCTTCTGCAAGGCGAATGTCACGGTGGCAATCGGCATGAAGGGCATCGGCTGCGTGGAGCGCTTTGAGTGTGTAATCTTCCATGAGCGGTGTGGATGGGGCATGGAGTGTGAAATCGTTCCCCCAAATGGAGATAAGCAGGGGAGGAAAGTCTTCGTTAAATTTTTTTGCCATTCCGGCGAGCATCCCCTCGTAGGGGATGCGTAAGGCGTGAACAATATCGGGCTGAATTTCTGCGACAAGTTCATTAAGTTGCATTGCAGCCCCCGGTATGGTCAGTGGTCCCAACCAATGTCGGATGCCCATTCGTAATTTAAGCGTTGCTGCGCCCCAGATGGGGGATTTCTTTTGGCGGGATGCTCTTTGGGGTGTAGATTTTGTTTGGCTGAAGGCAACCGAGATAAAATCCACGCGCGATAACGGCAAGTCAGGGCTAGCAGGATAGGTTGATGCGAGAAAAACTTCGTGCTTATGTTCCGTCCAGTATTTAATCCAGTTAAGAGCTATGGGTGAGCGTCCGTCGGCGACAAATAGTATTTTCATGGGGTAGACTATACCAAGAAAAAATAGCTCTGCCAAGTTGCAGGATGAGACAAGGCATAGTATATTTAGCCAGTCATTAAATGAATAATTTTGGAGTTTTGAATGAGCGAACCTTCAACGCCGAAAGAGAAAAAAAAGACAGGTTTTAAACTTTCTACTGAAATAATCGTTGCTATTTTAGGGCTATTAGGCGTGGGGATTACGGGGTATTTTGGTTATCTCCAAACGACCGCACCTTATAAATATGCGAGAAGTGCAACACAAACGGCTGAAGCACGTTTGACACGGATTGCGCTTTCTCAAACATTGACGCCAACAAAAGCCCCGCCTACCGGAGAACCAACAAAAACGGCTACATCCACAGAGACCCCTGTTGATACGCCAACCAGAACCGCGTCTCAAACGCCTTCTATGACACCAACAAAGAAAGGGCGCCCTGAAGGTTTGCGCTATTGTGTGAATGCATATTCGGTCAATGTTCGTGTTGGGCCAAGTACACAATATGGTGTTTTTGGTAATTTAAAAGGCGAAGATTGCCTGTATTTTGATGCAGCAAATGAAGATGGAAGTTGGTTGCGAATTTCACCAAACCAGCCTGAAGAGTTTGTAGATTTAGAACGTGGTTGGGTCTATATCGAGTTATTAGGTTTGTTGGGAAATTCTCGTTTGCCAGTAATTACGTTGACACCTACGCCAACTTTTACACCAACTCAAACATTCACTCCTTCGCCAACCTTGACACCTTCGTTGACTCCGACGCCCTCGCCAACAGCAACACCGACTCCGGCAGGGTGAGCCATGTGGGAATTGTAATTTTTCTTCAACAAACTCGTATTTATTGAAGTTGATTTTTCTGGTATATTTAGAGCCGTTTGCTTTGTGTAAAAAAACACTACTTGTGAGGAAAACATGAAAAAAATTTGTGTAGTTGGTGTCGGTTATGTTGGTCTCGTTTCAGGAGCCTGCTTTGCCGACCTTGGGAATCGCGTTATTGCGCTGGATATTGATGAAAAACGCGTAGAAAATCTAAACAAAGGCATTATGCCCATTTATGAACCTGGACTTGAAGAGTTGGTCGAGCGCAATGTGAAAGCAGGGCGTCTAACTTTTACCACTTCTTATGAAGAAGCACTAAAAGGGAGCGAGTTTGCTTTTATCGCTGTAGGAACGCCCTCTGGCGTAGATGGTGATGCTGATCTGCAATATGTTGCATCTGCAGCACGCGCTATTGCTGAAAATATGAGCGATGAGTTGATCCTGATCAATAAGTCTACTGTACCAGTTGGCACAGGGGATTGGGTTGCGAATATTGTCAAAGAAGCACAGCCTGAGCCTATCGATTTCTCTGTTGTTTCCTGCCCTGAGTTCTTACGTGAAGGCTCTGCAATTGGCGATTTCATGAATCCGCATCGCACGGTTTTGGGTTCGCAAGATGTAGAAGCTGCTGAAAAAGTTGCTCACCTTCATCTCCCCTTGCGCGCGCCGATCGTGATCACTAATCTGCGTACTGCTGAGATGATCAAATATGCATCCAATGCTTTCCTGGCAACAAAAATCTCTTTCATCAACGAAGTTGCTGACATCTGTGAAGCTCTTGGTGCAGACGTAAAAGAAGTTGCTGTTGGCATGGGCTACGATAAACGTATTGGGCCCATGTTCCTTGATGCTGGTCTTGGTTGGGGTGGCTCCTGTTTCCCGAAAGATGTCAAAGCGCTCGCTTTTATGGCCGAAGAAAAAGGGCTTGATCCTCTTATTCTCAACAAAACCTTGGATGTCAACTATCAACGCCGTGATATGGCAGTTGAACATGTCACGCAAATGTTGGGTGGTGATGTAAAAGGCAAAACAATAGGCTTGTTAGGATTGGCCTTTAAGCCAAATACTGACGATATGCGTGATGCCCCCTCGATCGATATTGCCAATGCTCTTAATGCTGCTGGAGCGACTGTGCGCGGATACGATCCCGTTTCGATGGATGTTGCCCGTGATCTGCTTCCTGCTGTTGAGATGTTTGAAAACCCCTATGATATGGCAGAAGGCTGTGATGCGCTTGTTGTGGTTACTGAATGGAATGAATTCAAACAACTAAGCCTCAAGAAAATCAAAGACTTAATGAAAGAAAGTGCCGTCATCTTTGATGGTCGTAATATCTATGACCCAGCTCACGTGCGCGAAATAGGCTTTAATTATCGTGCAATGGGACGTGGCTATAACGGAAGTGGAAGCTAGATAGCTTTCGTAACTTAAATTAGAAAATCAGGAATCAGGGATTGTCTCATCCTGATTCCTGATTTCTTTTTTCGCAAAATCAAATCCGTATCTAACTATGAAAGAACAGAATCCTCCCGTTTGTGATTATGAAGGCTCCGACTACCAAAGATCCTTCTGGGAAGAAGGTGGTCGTGCTTACGAAGATAAAGCCGAAGAAATTGCTTTAAAACGTCTCTTGCCGAAAAGCGGAAAATTACTTTTGGAGATCGGCGCAGGGGCGGGACGAAACACGCCACGCTACACAGGCTACGAACGCATCGTTTTGCTTGATTATTCTCGTACGCAGCTCCAGCAAGCACAAGAGCGGCTTGGCGAAAACGAGCGTTATATTTACGTCGCTGCTGATGCTTACAGACTTCCTTTTGTAGATGGTCTCTTCGATGGCGCGACAATGATCCGCACCCTCCACCATATGCAAGATGCGCCAGCAGTTCTGCAACAAGTGCGCCGCGTTCTTCAGCCTGGGTCAAAATTTCTTCTTGAATATGCAAACAAGCTTAATCTAAAAGCTATCTTGCGTTATCTTCTTCGTCGCCAAGACTGGAGTCCTTTTACTCCTGACCAAGTGGAGTTTGTTGAACTGAACTTTGATTTTCATCCTAAAACAATTCGCAAATGGCTTAAAGAAAAAGGCTTTAAACTTGAACGCCAACTAACTCTTTCTCATTTTCGCATAGGCATTCTCAAGCGTCTTTTCCCTGCATCTTTTCTTGCGTGGCTGGATTCCCTTGCTCAACTAACCGGCGATTGGTGGCAGCTTTCACCCTCGGTTTTTGCGATCAGTGAAACCCTTGGTGAAACAGCTATTGCGCCAGAGGGGGCTTTCTTCCAATGTCCGCAATGCAGTGCCGTGCTGGCAGATACACCCGAAATGCTCACTTGCTCAGAATGCAATGCGAAATATGCCATTACAAATGGCATCTATGATTTTCGCGAGCCAGCTTCCTAATGCGCTGGATCTATCTTTCCCCTCACCTTGATGATGCCGTCCTTTCTTGTGGCGGCATTATTTTTTCTCAGAGGCAAGCTGGAATTCCTGTTGAGATTTGGAACTGGATGAGCGGGATCCCTGCAGAGGATATGTCCCTTTCGAGCCTTGCCCGCTCGGTACATGCAGAATGGGGGCTTGATTCCGTTAAAGAAGTTTATGCCGCTCGTTTGGCAGAAGATCGTTTGGCAGCCCTCCGAGTGGATGCGTCTCCGCGTTATTTCGATTTTTTCGATTGCATTTATCGCCGTGCTGATGATGGGGAAGTTCTGTACCCTGAGGAAATATTTGTTCCACCGCACGCTGCTGACAGCAAACTCATCACAGAAATTGCCAAAGTAATTTCAGCTAACCTTCATCCCGACGATATTCTTGTTTCTCCGCTAGGAGTTGGTAATCACCCCGATCATATTATTGTGCGCCGCGCAGTTGAGAAAGTTGGGCATCCATTGTATTACTATGCCGATCTTCCCTATTCGATTTGGTATCCGGAGCAATTGAAGGAAGCAACAAAAAATTTAGAAGCCAAGCTGCAATCATTTTCTAAAGATGAACTTCATGTATGGCAAGAAGCTGTCTCTGCTTATGCTTCGCCTGTAGAAGTATTATTTTTTGGCGAGGAAAGGATGAAAAAAACACTTAAAGTGTATTGGAAAAAGTTGCAGGGTGTGCAGCTTTTTGAATAATCCCTTTAGCAAAAATAAAAGGGTTGTGCTTTCAGCGCACAACCCTTTTTGCTTCTACTCAAACTCTTTTTTGCCGTGGTACTCGTCCATTTTAGCGAGATAGGCTTGGATTTCAGTCCGAGACGGCTGGTTCAGAAGTTTGTCTACAGATTCTGCATCCCGCGGGGCAGCAGGCCAATTTTTCTCGTGCGCCACGCGCAGTACGATCCGGGCAGCGAGAGATGCGGCATCGCGTAATCCCTGAATATCCACTTTATCCACCGTATCAAATTGAGTATGCCCATAACCGCGTCCTGAGCGTGTTTGCCGCACAGGCTCAACGCCGCCGGTTATCACACCTTTGAGCAAGAGGGGGTAATGATCGGATGCGGAGTGGAAGGTCTGACCGATGGCAAAATCGAGTGCCATTTCTTCTCTATAACTCTCAAAGGATTCTTGAAGTTCTTCCCAAGCGTGAAGGTTGATATCTTTGGATGGCATTCCGCCAGCCCCATCCATATTTAGATAAAAGCGGATCTTGTGTAATTCATCAGCGTGAGCGCGCACATAGGCATTGGAGCCAAGCAAACCGATCTCTTCGACACCCCACATCACAAAGCGGATCGTGCGCGGGAGTTGGGTATGTTTGCCGAGAACCCGAGCAGCTTCGAGTACCGCAACCACGCCCGAAGCAGGGTCGCTGGCTCCCTGAGAGATGTCGTGCCCGTCATAATGGCTGCCCATCAGGATAATTTCATCAGGTTTTTCTGTGCCCGGGAGTTCACCCACGACATTCCAGGATGTCATTTTTTCAAGCTGGTCTGTGCTTTTGATGCGCATTTTGACCGTTCCGTGTTTTTTGGCAAGGCGCTTAATAAAATCTCCATCTTCTTTGTTGATCGAAATCCCGGGGATGGGTCCCGCCTTGCCATGACTGCCAATGCCTCCTGTAGCGGGACCATAGCCGGGATAATGGTTGACAAAAATAAAACCGGTCGCGCCTGCAAGCAAACTGCGCCCGTATTTTTCTTGTCTGTGTATCCAGCGCTTGATAGCTTTGGGGTAAAGAACGCTATTTACCATCAGGAATTTACCTTTGATCTTATCTCCGAGTTTATCGAAATCGTCGGGATGACCCTCACCGATGTTGAAAATCTCTCCTTCGATATCCACTGGCGGAGAGTGGGGCAGGGTGATGCAGGGGATTTCTTTCTGGATTGGCTCAATAATTTCAAGCGTTGCTTCGCCACGTCTCCAGCCGAGATATTCGAATGGCTCAAGGTGGACGTTGCTTAAGCCATATTCTTTATATTTGGCTGCTATGAAATCAGCGGCGAGCTTTTCACCGGTAGTGCCGCCAAAACGAGAGCCAAAGTCGTCGCAAAGGACTTCGAGATTGTCCATTGCTTCGCGGCTGCTGTAAATATCGCCGAGAATTTTCTGATCAAGGATGATGTGAGGATTGGTCATGAAGTGTTCCTTTTCTATGATAATTAGAGTAAAGCAATATCTGAGAGAATCTGTGGGTCACGCATTTTCAATTTTGATGTCAATTCATATTTGTCGTTCACTTGTTTTTCCAAAATGACGATTTGGCAGTTTTTCGGGTTACGCACATTCTCAAACTCTTCAACGCGCCAGTGAAACCATTTCATTAGAAAAAGGCGTAAAGTCATCCCGTGTGTAACGATGAGCGTATTGTCCGGGAAGTCTTCCTTACGGAAGTCGCGATGCAATGTCTCCATAAAGGCGCTGACGCGATCAAAAACATCCGCGCCGGATTCGCCGTCTGGATGCGAAAATAAAAAGTGCTGTATTCGTCACGTTCCTTTTTTATATCCTGATTTTCATCAATAGGGCGCAAATGTCCCCATTCCTGTTCTCTTATACGAGGGTCTTCTATTTCCCGCGCAATATTTCCCTGAACACTTTTCTTGATCTCGGCAAAGGTCTGGCGCGTTCGAAAGAATGGCGAAACGTAGACACTGAGTGTTTCATCACCGATAATTTTCTTGATCTCTTGCCCTGCCTTTTGGGCTTGCTCAACCCCTTTTGATGTTAGCTTGAGCGAATAGTCAGGAATTTCTTCATAGCGCTTATAGTCAACATTTCCTTCTGATTCGCCGTGTCGAACTAGGATGATTCTTTTAGGTTTCATAATTTCTTGGAGAGAGTGTGTTTTTTGTTTTCTGGCTCAAAGTATAGCACCACCCAAAAGAAAAAGCCCGCGCAAGCGGGCTTTCTTCAACTAACAACTTATAACTCTCTACTCATCGAGCTCTTCCAGAGTTTCCAAATCCCGTTGGAGATTTTTCCAGCGAGTATATAGGCTGAAAAGATAAACAATGGTTACGCCGAAGAAAATAGCGTATCCGGCGATCATATAGTTTGAAGTATCGATTGTGTTTTGTAATAACATGTGAAACTCCTATTATTCCATTACCTTTAATTTCAATTGCTCAACCTTTTGTTGCAATTGTCCCAAGCGGATGCGATTCCAGAAGAGGTCAATGAAGATGACAGTAAAAGCGAAAAGGGCAAAGAAGAAGGCGATTTTCATATCGCTGGTCATGGCAAAACCACCTTCGGCGGCTGCGCTTTTATTTCCGATCACAACAGGGTGAATGGTACGGAAGAGGCGAATGGAAATGAAAGTGATCGGGACAGAGATCGCGCCGACGAGGGTATAAACCGCGCCAAAACGCGCTCTCCGGTCTGGGTCTTCAATACCCTGGCGCAGCATTAAGTAGGCGAGATAAATTAGTTCGACAATAGATGCTGAAGTTAGGCGAGGGTCCCATGTCCACCAAGTGTTCCAGATGGGGCGCGCCCAAATTGAGCCAAGAACGATGGTGATAAAGAAGAAGACGAGGCTGATCTCAACAGCAGCTAGTTCGACCAGATCCCATTTGAGATTTTGCGTTTTCAGATAGATGATGCCGGTTACACCTGCTGCGACAAATCCCAGCAAGCCGACCCAGGCAGTTGCAACATGGAAGTAGAAGACGCGTTGTACATCTCCCATTATTTTTTCTGTTGGGGCAAAAACAAGGGCGAGGTAAGTAGCGACAGCAAGCAGGATGAGAGACAGAATGTCTAGTGTTTTGAGAGCGGTGGGTTTAGATTTCATAAATTTCTCCGATAAAAAATATTGTACAGCAAAAAATTACTCCTCAACAACATAATCAAAGATCATAAAGGCAATTGAGGTGAAGATCACATCATAGACAATTAACAAATTAAGCCAGGGCAGGATTTGGTCAAAAGGTAAATTTTGTAAATAGCCACCACTTGCGCGTACGGCGGCGATCAAGACCGGCAAGATAACAGGGAAAAGCAAGATGGGTAGCATCACATCTCGTGTGCGCGTTTGGACACTCATTGCTGAGAGCAATGTGCCTACGGCTGTGTAGCCAATTGATCCGAGTAAGATCACGAGCAAAAGTCCGGGTTGAAATAGATTTGTGTTGTACAGAATACTATAGACGGGCAGGACAATCGCTTCGACGATGAGCATGAAGGTCAGATTGCTAATGGCTTTGCCAAAATAGATCGCACTTCGGTCTACAGGGGCGAGCAATAGGCCATCAAGACAGCCACGATCTTTTTCGATTGCCATTGAACGGTTTAGCCCCAGAGTTCCGGCAAAGGCAAATGTTGCCCACAAAACTCCGGATGTAACTGAGTTTCGTGTTTTTGCATCCAGTTCGAGGGCGAAATTGAATATAAAAATAACAAGCAGGGCAAAAACGAGCATTGCCGAGAGTAATTCTTTTGAACGAAGTTCTGCAGCGAGGTCTTTCCAGGCAACAGCGCCGATAGCTCTTATGTAATTGCCGCTTCTTTTTTCTTGATTCTCTTTCATTGTGCTTTCCCCTCTTCAAGTACGTTTTTGTAGAAGGTCAACAAGTTTCCTGAGCCAAAATCTTGTCGAGTGGCAGATGCAGCGATCTTTCCGCGTGAGAGGACGTCAAAGCGTGTGGCAAGATCTTCTGTGCGAGCAAGATCATGCGATGTCATTACAACGGTACGTCCACGTGCAGCAACGGTTCGAAGTACATCGTCGAGCATGGCGGAGGCATCCTGATCGAGACCGGTGTAGGGTTCGTCGAAGAGAACCACGTTTGGGTCATGTAAAACAGCACGCCCAATAGCAAGACGTTGTTGCATGCCGCGAGAATATGTCCGGACAAGGTCGTCCCGTCGCTTTGTTAATCCGACCATTTCCAGGACGTCGTCTATGCGCGTAGATAAATTTTGGAGATTATACATCCCACCGTAAAATTTGAGATTTTCGGTCGCGGTCAAGTCAACATATAGTAAGGGCTGATGAGAAACTACGCCCAAGCGACGACGGACATCCGCAGCTTCTTTGGGGAGGCTATATCCGGCTATGTTGACTGTGCCCATTGATGGCCGTGCAAGGCTGGCAAGAATGCGCAGGAAGGTGGTTTTTCCTGCCCCGTTGGGGCCGATGAGCGCAACAAATTCTCCGTCTTCGACGGAAAAATCCATGCCTTTGAGCACGGTTTTTAATCCAAATCTTTTGACAAGTTTGCGAACTTTTATCATGATGTTTTGTGCTCAGGATATGACCCTGACACTTTCTTATAGGAGTTCTTGGAGTTTTGCTTTCAGCTCTGCGCGGCGTTTCTTATAAACAGTTTCGTTTAAATCTCCTGCGCGATAAGCATCATCAAGAGCGATGATGGCGTCCATGAGTTTATCGGTATCATCGTATCCGGCACCGGCATCAATATTCTCATCGTCGTCTTCGTTTTCATCGTCATGTTCATCTTCGTTTTGTTCGCGCATGTAGTACCAAAGGCCTGCGCCGATCAGGACGATCCCAAGTGCGATAAGCCCGTAGAGTATGTTTTTCTCAGAGCTTTCTGTTGAGGGGACTGCACTTGCTGATACTTTGCCTGAAACACTCATTGTTAGTGTTGCGCCCATGGGCAAAGCCTGTGATGAATAAGTGTTAAAGATCAAACCTTGCGATTCACGTTCTCCACTTTCTTCAAGCACATCACTAAGAACTTTTAGGCCTTGCGGGGCCATAACGATAGCAGAATCAATTGGGTAGCTGATTTTTTGCGCAAAACTTAGCTTGTTCCCGGAGAGGAAGCTCTTTTCAAAGGGTAATTCAAAAAATACGACGATCTCGTGTCTGCCCATACCGGGCAAAATGGGAGTTGTGTCGCCGAAGCCATCTGTGGTTTCTGTATATCTTTCACCAAAAACGCTGTCTTCAAATTGAATATTGGTCGCATCTTCAGGCAAGGTGAGCTCGATCACGGCTTTGCCCTCTTCTGCCACAATTGCATACAAGCTGGGATTTGAGATCACAAAAACTTCCACGATCTGCGCCAGCTCGGCTTCGCTATTTGGCGGCTCAAAAAAGATGTGCAAGCGGTCAACGCTCAATTCAGAAGCATCGGTGCTGGTTTCGTAATATGTTATTGGCAGGTCCAGCTCTGTACTGCCTTCGGTTACAAAACTTGGCTGTGAAGAATAAATGACGCCATCTTTTTCGGTTATTGCCAAGAAAGCGCGTCCTTCAGTAAACTCAACATCTTCAAAGAGATAGGAGCCATCGGCATCAAGCGATGTTTCTAATGTGAAAACTTTGCTAAAACCGCCAGACATCATATCGTGGTCATAGACTTCCAGTTGGATGGTGATACCTTTGGGCAGATCTCCGCCTGTGCCATTGATAACTGCCCCTGTAATTTTTCCGCCTGCATTTTCATCGATCTCAGACGTGGTTTCAGCTTGCTCTTCACCATCGGCAGTAGCTTCGGCGACAGGCGTTGCCGCAACTTCTTCTGTTGTTTCGGAGGCTTCGCTCTCTTCTGTGACGAGATCAAAGCTAAAAGAGCGGATATAGTTTGTGAGCGCTGTAATTTCTTCGTCGCTAAATTTTTCTCCGTAGGGGACCATGCCAAGGCTAGAGCCATTGATGATCGTCTTCGCCAGCGTAGCTGCTGAACGGGTAGCCATAAAACTCTGGTTACTGAAATCGGCAGGAGAAACACCACCTGTGCCGTCTTCACTATGGCATTCAGAGCACTCTGCCTGGTAAATATTTTCGCCGACTGCGATCTCCTCGACAGAAGTGCTCAAGCTAAAAGCATAAGCAACCACATCCCAGCGTTCCTGATCGGATAAACTGGCAAAGGGCGGCATATACGACTCAAGATTTCCTTCTGTAACGGCAATATACCATTCAGCAGGGGATGCCTGCTCTGCGACATTGGGACTGCCAAGTGCGGAAACAGGATTTGGCAGCTTTGTGCTATCTATGCCATCGCCAAGACCGCTTTCTCCATGGCAGGATGCGCATTTTTCAGCATAAATGGATGCGCCATTTGCTGCATTGGGCTTGCTTTCAGGGAAAACAGGCTCCATCGTGGGACGCGATGTGGGCATCGCAGCATTTGGGGGCGGAGTAATATCCTCGGCAAGGGAAACACAAGCTGAGAGTGATATAGCTAAAATAGTAAGAGTGATCAAAAAACGTGATTTCATAAAAAGCCTTTTTCCTAGTACCTAATCCCTGATCTTTTACGTTCTCTTTCCACAATTTGTGCAGAATTTATCGTTGCTCAAAATGGGGTTTCCGCAATTCGGGCAAAAACCACCAGATTTGGTTTTGCGTTTGCTGCGCCGTGCCGCAATAAGGGATTCGATATCATCATCTTCTGTGGCTGCACGTCGTGCATTGATGGCCGCTTCAAGCTCATCGCCAGAGCTTGCTGTACCGGCTTTAAAAGCATCTATTCGGCGCAATGCTTCTGCACCTTTTGCTATCAGCTCTTCTCTTTGCTTCGGATAATCTTCTTCAGGGACTTTGCCGAGGGCATTGTCGAATTCTAATTCCTTGAGCGCACTTACCACATCATCGCGTTTTGCAAGTAATGCAGAAAGCTCTAGCTCCTCTGCAGACACGACCTTTGCACGTTTTTCCAGATAAGGTTGCGCTAAATACATGGCAACTAAAATAAGCAAAGCCAAAAGTATAAAAATTGCACCGATGTCCATAAAATTTTCTTCCTGTCTTCTACTAATCAACGCGCCTAAAAAGGAGCGTTGAATTTTTATTCAGCCAATAAAGAGTCTACGATGTTCAGGATCTGCTCTGTTGAGCGGAATGGTCCCTTTTGCACATGTTGCACAACACCATCTCTGTCAAGAAAATAGGTTTCGGGCACGCCTTGAATGCGGAATGCTTGTGAAATTTTTGTGGCCATGTCGGGACCATTTGGGTAAGTAATATCGTAAGTTTCAAGATAACCGCGTGCTTCTGGTTCAGTATCCACGTAGTCTATACCAACGAAAACCACCTCGCCTTCGGGTTGGTAAAGTCGCCAGGCCTCTTCAAGTTCTACGGCTTCATCTTTGCAGGTCACGCACCAACTTGCCCAAAAATTGAGCACAACAATCTTTCCGCGCAATTCGGTCAGCGAAATCTCTTGAGCGCCTTCATATTCATAACCTTCAAAGAGCGGCATTGTGAAATCAAATTCACCAGTTTCAGCACCGGCTTGCACATTTCCTTCTTGGGCGCGTTGCAAACCCATAAAGACTACCACCAATAGCGCAACCAAAACTGTCCAGACGGTAATTTGTACCCACAACGGCATCCCGCGTTTGGGAGCGGTGTTCTCAGGGGTATTTTCTGTCATTTCTTTCTCCTTACACACCCAATATTAAAAGGAATTGGGCTCTGTTTTCTTGTATTGGGATGTTAATCTTTCTTGCGCAATTCTTCTTCGAAACGGGCAAGGTAATCGTCATCTGGATCGCCCGTTTCGCTCGTGGAATTTTGGCCTGCCTCCGTTGTGGATGCATCGGCATCGCCCTTGTCATTTATTTGCCATTGCTTGAAAGCGCGGAAAAGAATAACGAGCCCGACCAATATGATCGCAGGCGGCACGAAATATACTAAAAGACTGAAGCCCTCGCGTGGAGGCTCAGAAAGCACTCGCGCGCCATAATTTGCAACAAAATATTCTTTGATCTCAGCTTCTGTGGAGCCTTCGGAGAGCTTTAGGCGAATTAGTTCCCGCCATTGTTTGCAGGCTTGCGTTTCACAAACATCGAGGGGTGTGTTTTCGCAAACGGGGCAAAAGAGTTGGCTGGCGATGGCATTTACTTCATCATCGCTGATCTCATCTGTGCCGCCTTGCGCAGCAACTGTCCCGACTGAAAAAAGCGAGAGAGCGATGACTACAAGGATTAGGATCTTAAGTTTTTTCATAATATTTCCTGAACATTCTTCGCGAGCAGGGCATTGTTCCGAATTAATTTAACGGTATTTGCCCGAAGATTTGGGCAACGCGCTGGATTAGGCGGAATCAAGCCAAAAACAAGCGCGAAGCGGCTTTATATCCAATTAGATTTTTTCTTCTTCTTTGTCTCTCCAGGCTGCAATGATAATGCCTGCAATAAAGACATAGCCACCGATCCAAACCCATTTGACAAGCGGGTTGTGGTAAATCTTGAAAGGTGTACTTTCTGCGGTGATACCTTCCCAATTGACGAGGATAACATATACATCATCAACGAGGGTGCTACGTACGGCGGGGATAGTCATGGGTTGCCCGTCTGGGTAAAGATCGTAGCGAGGGGCGAGCGTACCGAGGTCTTTGCCCTCTTTACTAAGCGACATTTCACCACGTGTAATAAATCGACCGTCTTCATGGCGGAATTGGTCTAATCGGTCGTATTGGACTGTGTAACCTGCCAATTCGACTTGGTCGCCAATGCCGAGATGCTGCTGTGTGTCAGTTTGGAAAAGCTCAATCCCGATAATACCGATGCCCATCAGAACCATACTGATATGGATGATATAACCGCCATAGCGACGGCGATTTCGTTTGATCAATTTCCAGAGTTCGCTGAAGAAGTTTGCCCCGGACTTTCGGCTGCGGGCACGTGCTCCGCGCCAAAATTCATAAATGGTGACGGTAATAACGAAGGCGATGAGGGTAAAGCCAGCTAAAGCAACCCAATGCGTGATTCCTGCTGCAATTGCCCAAATGGGGGCAATCAGAGCTGCGATGGCTGGTTTCCAGATAGCGCGCCCGAGCGTTTTGATAGTGGAGTGTCCCCATGCAGAGAGCGGAGCTACGCCCATCAGGAGCATTAATGCGCCCCAGAGCGGGCCGGTTGCGCGTTCGTAAAAAGGAGGGCCTACGGTGACTTTTGAGCCTGTGAAAAGCTCAGAAAGCAGCGGGAAGATCACGCCCCAAAAGCTGACGACGAGAATGCTCAAGAAAAGGAGATTGTTGAGCAAAAAGAGTGCTTCTCGTGAGAGCATCGACTTCATTTCTGTTTCTGACTTTAGGTCTGCCCAGCGTTTTGTTAGGAGACCAAAAGAAACGAAGAAGGTAAAGCCAATAAAAGCGAAGAAAAGAGGTCCGATTTCGCTTTGGGCGAAGGCATGGACGGATGAAAGCACACCTGATCGGGTCAGAAATGTACCGAAAATGATCAAGTCGAAAGTTAGAATGATCAGGATCATGTTCCAATGTTTTAACATTCCCCGTTTTTCCTGGATCATTACAGAGTGCAAAAATGCTGTGCCGGTGAGCCAGGGCATGAGCGCGGCGATTTCAACCGGATCCCAGCCCCAGTATCCGCCCCAGCCGAGTACATCGTAAGCCCAGCGCATACCAAGAACAAGACCGAGAGAGAGAAAAAGCCAAGCCCAAAGTGTCCAGCGACGAGTGATACGTATCCAGCGATCGTCGGTGCGACCGGTGATAAGCGCGGCGATTGCGAAAGCAAATGGGATTGTGAAGGCAACAAATCCCAGGTATTGGGCGGGGGGATGAATGATCATGCCCGGATGCCGCAAAAGGGGATTTAGCCCACGGCCATCAGGAGGGATTGAAGCGCCGGCGGGAATGAGTTTAAAAGGGTTTTCAAAGAAAACGTTCAGAGCAATAAAAAACGCCAACGTTATGCCCGTGACAACCAAAACCCAAGGGAGCAACTCGCGGTCACGGTCCCATTTGCGAAGGGTTACAGCCGATGTAAATACGGAAAGCAACCAACTCCAAAAAAGGAGTGATCCAGGTTGTCCGCCCCACCAAGCAGTGATCTTTAGATACATTGGCATCGAGCGATTAGTCACCGACCAAACATACTCCACATCGTAGCGATCATTGATCAGCAAATATATGAGGATCGCTGAAGCCACGGTAATGAGTGGTAAAGCCAATAACATCGCACGGCGTGCGCTCTCGACCATAGCCGCAGATTGTTTTACTTCCCCATAAATAGCCACGACTACGCTATAAATTGTAACGAGCAGGGTAATGACGAGTATTCCGTATCCCAAACTTGGAAGCATAAAAGTTACTCCATGATTTTTCGCCGCATAGTTTTTTGCAGAATTGATCCTGCGGCCTTTGTAGTGAAATTAGAGATGAAAAGGTAGCCGAATTTTGCTTAGCTTGTATTTACGCGCGTAGCGCAACAAACTTGATTTTAGCTTGGTGGCTGCCATTTTACTTTTTTCTGTAATAAAGTTTTTAGCCTTCTGACTGTTCAGGAACGGCTTCTTCGTATTTGGTGGGGCATTTCAAAAGAAGTTCATCAGCATAAAAGATGCCATCAGCTTCAACATACCCAGTCATAATGGCCTGAGCTTCGTTTTGAAGCAAGTCTGGCATGGGGCCGTTATAAACAATATCAAGGCGAGGGGTATCTTCTTCTCTAACCGCGTCGTGGAGTACTTTTGCAAGGCCACCACTGGATTCGATCTCATCATTGTCGCCTGTAACATGAGCAACAGTAAAGGTGATGGTAAGCGTGTCAGGGTCGTAATTGATCGTATCTCCCAAAACAGCACCAGAAATGCGCAAGGATTTCCCGACGATTTCAGCTTCTTGCGCTTTAACTTCTTCAATGGTCATGAAGTATTCCGCGCTGGCTTGCGTGGATGAGGCGATCAGATAAACAACAGCAGCAAGGATAAACAAACCGCCGATAATGAACTTTGAATTTTTCATAGCTAAGGTCTCCAATAAAAAGATTAGTCAAGCTGTATAATTTTACACATTTAGATTAACCTAATCTGAAAAAATGGGAGGAAGAATATCAGGTTTTGGGTATTACAGATTGGCTTATCACGCAGCGCGGAAAGGAAGAAGTGAAAAATATTTGCTAAAGAAATTAGCTTGGGTATAATCTGTGAAAGAAGGAAATGGAGAAATATGAAGAGAAAAAGAAAATTTGGCATTTTTACTTTGTTGGCGCTGGTTTTGGCGGCTTGTTCACCAAAGCCTTCTCAAGACCCAGGCTTTATTTTTACGGTAGTTGCAGGAACGCAAACGGCTGCAGCTTATCAGACAGAAATGGCCGCATCTTTGTATACCAGTACGCCTACTCTTGCAACACGTCGTCCGACAATAACACCTTACCCAACGGGAACAACCTTTGTTTTTGTACCAAAACCTAGCGTTACACCTACGCCACTTCCTAGTGCGACAAGCACCCCCTTCATTAGAACAGAATGGCCCGATTGGAAAACAGGTGATGTGGTTAGGATGCCTAGTGGTACTGGAGGGAATATAGGGACGAATAAAAAATTTAGTGAGTTAACTGGTCTAAGGGTAATGGTTGCTCGTCGGAATGGTGTAGCTCTTCGGCCCATTCCCAGCAAAGCAATTGGTGGTCCTATGGAAGAGCAAGGGTCTGCTTTTACCTTGACAGGGATTATGAATAAAAATCCTGAGCATGTTTGGCTTTTTGCACAAGTAATTGCAGCTGATGGAAATACTTATTGGGTGGGTGGCTCAGAAGGTGATGAAAATACAGACCCAACCTATGCTCTGACTTTTTATTATCCTCATTTAACAGCCTCTCCGACGCCTTCTCTTACATATACGCCGACGCCTTAGCAATCACCCAAAAATAAGTTTCTGAAGCTTCACCACAAAGTCACAGAGGGCACGAAGCGTTTTTTGTGAAACAGAGAAAACTTTGTGCACGCTGTGTCTCTGTGGTGCTTTTTTCGGGAAGGGGTGCACTCAAATATTGTAGATTGTTCAGATCGCGATAGGTCTGGCAATTTGCTTGCAAGCACTTTCCACAGTCCCGCTGCCGATCCCATATCCTTTTTTGCGATATTGAGCATATTTCATGCGATGCTGGTTATTGGAATAATAGGTGATAGCAGATTGAGCGGCAGCCGCGGCAGACGAGCGACGGTGTTTTCGGCACTCTTGAAGGACTTTTTTGATCTTCCCTTGCCAGAGCCATCTTTTTGTTTTCTGAAGCCATTTCTTTTTCTGAGCATCATCAGAGAAAAGAGCAGTAGCAATGGGTGTCAGATATTCCCAAGCATGATACCAGTCAACTATCTGGACGGCATCGGGGAAATAGTGAGAAATCAGGTTCCATATCCAAACTGCACCATCGCAAACAAAGATCAGTTCTTTGGTTTTATCGGCGAAGCGTTGTATGCCTGTAGCCCAGAGTAATTTGCCGAATTCTTCTGCAGGGACTATCTCACAATGATAAGTAACCTCTTGAGAACGCTCTTTTTCTTCTCCATAGACTGGGGCAACTTTATACCAGGTCAGGGTTTTCAGTTCACGCCAGTCTTCACCAACTGGAACTTGGACAGCGTCCATCGAGCCATATAACCGATCTGGAACCTTTTTGATCTTTGTCTCTCTATCTTCTAACCAGGATTCATTCTGGCTTTCTTCTATCCAGTGAGATTCTAAAGCGGCTTGTTTTTCTCCCATTTGCTGGGTATATTTGCGAATGGTATTGTCGCTGACATCCACTAACAGAAACTCTGCAAGATGTTTTCCCGAACGCCCAAATGCAATCTCAACACCAGTAATTGCCAAAAGTTTACTCATCACAGGGCTGACTTCTCCGGCTTGGATATGCCAACTCTGGCCCAATGGGATGGCTTTCTCACCACAGCGCGGGCAACCAAAATACGAACGGCGGTATGTGATCCAACCAAATACAGTTAGCAACTTGCCTGCTCGACGGCATATGCGTCGAGAATAACGACCACAGGTACAAGGCTCTTCTTTGCCATGCTTCTGATCTTCTTTTTCCAGTGCTTTTTCATAGACTCGGCAACCGACTTCTTTTTGAAATTCTCGAATGCCGTTTTCCAGACAGGCTAAATCCTTGATCTCTCCTCTTTCTATCAATTTACCGATCTCATCTGCCACCGCTGTAGAAATCATTTCTTGCGTCTTTATGCTAAAATCCATGTAGAGCCTCTTTCGATTTTGTCGGTTTCTCAAAAACACAGCATAGTCGATTTAGGCTCTTTTTTCTACAACATTTTAGCGCACCCCCCCTTTTTTAGAAATAGGGAGTGGCGAAGTTGATGGGTAGATATGAGATAATATCATTCTTATGAAATGT
>CAZOOX010000042.1:0-29811 GCA_964581545.1 uncultured Anaerolineaceae bacterium | reverse complement strand
TCGAACTCCCCGACGGTCGTCTGCGCATGTATTTCTACGATATCGCTGTCCACCAACTTGATCACCCGATCTATAGCGCCATCTCGGAAGATGGACTCAGCTACACACTTGAAGAAGGCACACGCGTTGTCATGGAAAACATCTACGATCCTGATGTCGTCCAACTCCCTGGCGGTGCCTATCGTATGTATCTCAATAGCGAGGATATCCTCAGCGCCTACAGCACAGACGGGCTCAACTTCACCCCCGAAGAAGGCGTGCGCGTCGAAAAAGCTGGTGTGCCCGGCTCCGTCCTGATGCCCGATGGCAGCATCCGCTTATATAATTGTGTCGAGGGTATCTCTGTTTTCGAAAGCCAGGGTGGCTTGAATTTCACTGTACTTGAAAAGAGCATTATCCGCGATGAGAAGATGATGGGCAATATCATCTGTGATCCCTCCATCACCGCCACCCCGGATGGGTATATATTGGTATATAAAATTAATATAAGAGAGTAATCGAAACAATAAGCGCCGTTTCTGGAAAAGAAAAGGTGCTTATTATTTAAGTTGACATTCTGTGTTTTTTATATTATTCTAATACTAGAATAATATAAGGAGCAAATAATGAAAAAGCGACTTTTATGGCTGGGGGGCATCGCCCTTGTGGGAATTATCCTCGTGGGCATTTTTATGTACGTCTCTGCCCAGCCTCTGTATACACCGGGCAACCTTGCCCAGGGAGAAGGTTTGAGCGCCCCTCTCGAACCGCCAGCTCAGCCAGCAGGGTCGGACACTTGGCTGGTTGAACCAGAAATCGAACTTGCCCACTTCTCCGAAGGCGACGGACGGAACGTACTCGTCATTCACGGTGGTCCCGGCGTGCCATTTGTGCAGCCAATGAGCGGACTCGCCCCCCTGACGAGTGAATATCGTTTCCATTATTATGACCAACGTGGCAGCGGAGAGTCCACTCGCCCTATCCGAAATTTTGTCTCGCCCAGCTTCTATGAAAACACAAAAGAACTCGACCAAAAACTCGGCGTAAGCGCCCAACTTGCCGATATTGAGCGCATTCGTCAAATTCTGGGCGAAGAAAAACTCATCATCGTCGGGCATTCGTGGGGCGGCTTGCTTGCATCGCTTTACGCTGTTGAATTTCCCCAAAATGTCGAAGCGCTCATCCTTGTGGCGCCTGCAAATATGCTCGTATTGCCCCAAGCCGAAGCCGATAGCGATCTCTTCTCCAGTGTCCGTGCGAATTTGCCCGCCGAAAAACAAGGCGAATTCGACACCTTCATGGAAGAATATATGGACTTCAATACCATCTTCAAAAAGACCGAAGACGACCTCGTGGCATTGAATGCCAAATTCGGCGAATACTATCAGAAAGCCATCAATGCTCCGCTGCCGGCACAAGGCAAAAGCGGCGGATGGATGGTCTGGGCGCAATATCTCAGCCTCGGGCGGCGTTACGACTATCGCCCCCTGCTGAAAGAGATCAATATCCCCGTTTTGGTCATTCACGGCACCGACGATCTGCAAAGCGAAGCCGCCAGCCGCATCTACGCCGATGCTTTTCCCAACGCAGAATTTGTGGTCATCCAGAACGCATCCCATTTCCCTTTTGAGCAGCAGCCCGAAGAATTTGCCCAAGCTGTTGCTGGCTTTTTGAAATGACCAACGCAGAACTAGCCATCCTGAGCCTCGTTGCCGAAACTCCCCGCCACGGCTATCAGATCGAAGAAGTGATCGAAGAACGCGGCATGCGTGAGTGGACGGAGATCGGCTTCTCATCCATCTACTATTTACTCAAAAAATTGGAGAGGGATGGGTTGCTCGTGAGCGAACTCATCCCCACACAGGGACGGGGCAAAGCTCGTCGCATTTACACCCTCACCGAAAACGGACGTGCATCACTGCTTGATTCCACGCAAGAGGCATTATCCGTGCCCCAACAGTGTCGCCCCGCACTCCTGCTCGGGCTGGCAAATCTGCCCATCGTTCCCGCCGACCAAGCCCAAAAGGCGTTCGAAGCGTATAAGGAGTCTATCGAAGAGAAGTTGGCTCAGGTAAAAGCAAAAGCCGAAGGGCAGAGTCCGCTTCCATCCCATGTCCAGTTACTTTTTGAGCATAGCATTATGATGCTTGAAGCGGAGAAGGCATGGGTTGAGAAGGCGATTAGGAATCAGGAAACAGGGAATCAGGGGGCAGGATGAAGAAGTGATTCCTGATTCCCTGATCTACTGAAACTTACCCAAAGGAGAAAAAAATGTCAAAAGTTGATTTTAAGAAAACGCTAAAGCACCTTTACGCCCCCAAGAAAAAGTTCGAGATCGTCGAAGTGCCTGAGATGCAGTTCATCATGGCTGACGGGCACGGCGACCCGAACACGGCGCAGGAATATGCCGAAGTGGTCGAAGCGCTCTATGCCGTGGCGTATAAGATGAAGTTTGCCAGTAAGAAAACGCTCGAAAAGGATTACACCGTCCCGCCGCTCGAGGGGCTTTGGTGGGCGGAGGATATGGACACCTACCTGACTCGTGATAAGTCATCTTGGGATTGGACAATGATGATCATGACGCCCGAATGGATTACGGCAGAGATTTTTGATGCAGCTGTGGCAGAAGTGCGCAAAAAGAAAAATCCCGCTGCGCTGGATAAGGTACGTTTGGAACGCTACAACGAAGGGCTTTCTGTGCAGATCATGCACATCGGCTCGTATGATGATGAAGCGCCAACCATCGCCGCGCTGCATAAAGAGTTTTTGCCTGAAAACGACCTGACCGAAAACGGCAAACATCACGAAATTTATCTGAGCGATCCACGCCGTGTTGCACCGGAGAAGTTGAAGACGGTGTTAAGGCAGCCCGTGAAGAGGCAGTAAGCAGTTATCAGTAGTCAGTGTTCAGAGAAATGTCGCAGGTGCGGCATTTCTCTTTTAACTCCATCTTGAATTTGTGCAGGTAACATGCAAGAATCTATATACAGGTTTTAAAAATTATCAAAAGGAGACTCAAATGGCACAAGCAGGGATTCACGGTTTAGTTGGCATGGCTGTCCGCAAGTGGACGCCGAAGAAAGAATGGCTGATGCTGGGGATCGTGCTCGGGAATATGCTCCCGGATATGGATGCCCTGGCCGTCGCCTATGCCACACTTTCAGGGATGGATTCACACGGCCTTCACCGCACATGGAGTCATAGCATTCCTTTCATCCTTGGTTTGGTTTTGGTCTTTTACCTGATCTCCGCTATAGGGAAACGACCACGTGTCGGCAATTTGGGACTGGGCTTGGGCATTGGCATGTTGATGCATTCCCTGCTCGATCTGCTCATCTGGTTCCGCGGGGTTGAGCTTTTCTGGCCCTTCTATGGCGAGATCAATTTTTGGGGCGGGTACACGCCGCCAGCATGGTGGTACAACAAATTTGAGATGGCAGCGGAGTTTCTTTTGATTGCGGTTTTCTTTCTTCTTTTGGCATCACTAGCACGAAAACAGGGAACAGACGGTGATTTCCTCAAGAATCTAAGAAACTGGACATGGCTTCAGTTTGGCTTATTCGCCATCTTCCTTGCGCTAGTCTACACTTGGGAAGGTTTTTTTATCCCCTTTGGGGCGATGTATATTTTCTCGCTAAGCTTAGCATTGGGAATAACCATCCGCATGCGCAAGACAGTGGAAGCGATGGCATAGCAAATACAAAAAACGCCGCGGTTGCGGTGTTTTTTGTATGATTTTTCTACTAATGCAATAAGAAGTCTTTTGCTTTTTCCAGCGCACGCGCACGATGGCTGATGCGATTTTTTTTACTTTCATCCATTTCTGCCATTGTGCAACCTTCGTTGGGAATATAAAAGATGGGGTCATAGCCAAATCCGCCAGCGCCGCGTTCTTCGGGAATGACCTCTCCTTCGCAACTGCCTTCTGAATAGCGAATTTCCCCATCTGGTTGGGCAATGGCGATTGTGGCGCAAAAACGCGCTGTCCACGGGCGGGGGTGGGCTGCCAAGTTTTTTAGCAGAAAATTGCGTCGGTCGCCATCATCAGCATTGGGGGCGGGGGCGTATCGGGCAGAGTAAAGCCCGGGCGCACCATCTAGTGCATCCACTTCCAAGCCAGAGTCGTCTGCGAGAGTCGTCAATCCACTTGCCTTGGCGTAGGCTTCTGCCTTTAGGGCTGCATTTTCGGCGTAGGTTTTGCCGGTTTCTTCAACATGGATTTGGATGCCGAGTTCGGCGGGGGAGATAATTTGGATGGGCAGGTCTTGCAGGATGGCTTGCATTTCCCGCAACTTTCCCGGATTTTGGCTTGCGAGCAATAATTTGAGCATTATTCTCCTTTGGACTTGATCTCGCTTAATGCCCATTGGGCGTGGTCGCGGACGAGTGGCTCGATGTCGTCGAGCGCCTTTTCGAGCGCCTTTTCGAGCGCAGGGATGGCAGCGGGGTCTCCGGCGTTCCCTAGCGCAACAGCCACGTTCCGCAAATAACCGCGTCTTTTGGCACGTTTGACAGGGTTGTTTTTGAACTTTTTGTTGAATTCCTGTGGCGTAAGAGAAAGTTCGTTGATGAGTTTTGGCAGAGGGTCAATCGTTTTTTGTGTAGTTGCCTGATTGCGCTCTTCTGCGGTTTTTTTGTTCCACGGACAAAGATCCTGGCAAATATCGCATCCGAAAATTAGATTGCCCAATTTGGGGCGCAATTCTTCAGGTATCTCTCCCTTATTTTCGATGGTGAGATAAGAAATACAAAGGTTTGCATCAATGGTGCGGTTGGGGAGAATAGCTTGGGTGGGGCAGGCATCTATGCAGCGGGTGCATGTGCCGCAGTGGTCATTGATAAAAGCTTCGTCGAAGGGTAGGTAAATACCAAGAAAGATTTCTGCAAGAAAGAAGTAAGAGCCAATTTTAGGGTTAATAAGGCAGGTGTTTTTTCCTATCCAGCCCAGCCCGGCGCGTTGGGCTAGGTCCCGCTCAAGGATGGGACCTGTATCGGTGTACCAACGGTTGGGGACGGGATGGCCTACTTCATTTTCGATGAATATGACGATATTTTGGAGTTTTTCCTTGAGGCTGATGTGGTAATCGTCGTGCCAGGCGTAGGCGGAGATGCGCCCGCTGTTTTTCTCCGCATCTGCTACTGATTTAACGGGAGCAAGTTTTGGGTCAGGATAGGGCGCAGCGAGGACGAGAATGGATTTTGCTTCGGGGAGGATCAAGTTCGGGTTGGCACGGCGGCTGCGGGCACGCTCATCTGCCAAATATCCCATAGATGCGTGCCGCCCCGCATCTACCCAATCGAGATAGGTAGCAATGTGGGGCGGCGGCTCGGGGGAAGTGATTCCCGCAAGGATGAAGCCTTGGTTTTTGACTTCTGCTTTGATCTTTTTTGCCAGCTTTTCCTTCAGCATTTAGCGGACGACGATGCTCACGTAGAAGAATTCTCCGAAATTTGCGCCTTTTGTATTTGCCATACGCCAGTAGCTGCTATATTCACCGGTTTCAAGGGGGGCGGTAAAGACGACGGTTACTTCAGCGGTTTCGTCTGGGGAGATAATTGCTGGAAGTGGGCGGGCCTGTCCGTTCATTTCAGCATCATAGCCAAAAACCAGATGATAACCTACGCCCCATGTACAGGTGCCAGTATTTTTAATAAGCCAGGTTTTCTCAAAATCTTGTCCTGGCGACATTTCTGTCCCGTCTTGGACACTGACATCAGCGACCCAAATAGCATCGTCACAAAATTCATCTGTGGGTGAAGCCTCGACAAGAATTGTGGGCGTCGCTTCGGGTGTTTCTGTAGCCAAGTCAGAAGTAGGGACAGGCGTTTCTGTTTGAAGAGTTTGTGTTTCTGTGGCAGTCGATTCAGGTGTAGGACTATTGGCAGCTGCCGTTTGAGTAAGTTCAGCAATGACAGTTTCTGCTGCTGCGGTGTATATGGTATTAGCGTCAAGGGTAGGGGAGGCTGGCGCAGCCGTTTCACAGGCACTTATTAAAACCGCCACGAGGAAAGCCACAGTGAGAAATTTTATTTTCATATCACACCTCTATGCTACGTTTTCTTACCGCTATTTAACGACAATATATACAGAAAGAACACCTCCGAAATAGACACCACGATCGTTTTGCAAGACATAGTGAGTTGCATATTCACCAGGGGTGATGGGAGCAGTTAGCTTAACGCCAATGTCAATTACCCCTTCAGGCTCAACAGTGGTCTTAAGCTCCCATGCAGGACTAGGAGAATCAAGAGGATTGGGGTCGTTAGAACGCGAACTCTCTACACCTACAGCAACTAATATATAGCCATCATCCCACGTACAAACGCCCGTATTATATACGCGCCAAATTTTTTCAAAATCAGCTCCTGCAGTCACAGTTGAACCATCAGGATAGGTAATATCAACAGGACTAGCATAGGTCATTTCGTCGCAAATGGGTCCATCGGGAGTTGTACCAAGAGTCACTTGTGTGGCGGTAGGAATTAAAGTCGGTGCACCCGGAGCGAGGGTTGGCGGCGTTCCTATAGCAACAGTAGGCAAAGGAGTGCTGTTTAGATCTACCAATGTCGCTGTTGGAGGGATCATTGTTGGCGTGGCTGTTGCCGGCAAAGGCGTGGGAGAGAAAGAAAGAGCCGTCTCAGTAAGCTGTGCCGCTACAGTCTCCGCAGCAGAAGTTTTTATAGCAACAGGATCAATCTCTTCCGCTGCCGCTGCTGCGGTAGCTTCGACTTCGGCTACTGTCTGTCCTCCACAAGCAGAAAGGGCTAAAAGCAAAACGGTCAGTACTATAAAAAGGTATATATTTTTTGTATGTTTCATAATTATTCTCCATAAGCGCATGAAAAGAAAACGCTCTTCATATATACTGCTGTGTTTTTATTATAATCTACCCCCTATTTGAGAGCAAAGCAAGGGTTCTTTTGGCAGCAATTCCAAGTTTGGATGATTCTACACTTTCAGGGCACAGGTGCGAGGCAGTTTCACCGCCGAAGTAGTCTTTTTCCGAAAAATATTTTAGGATGCTCCCTGCACCGTACCCAAAGGGCACGCGTCCTCGGCGCAGGAATATATGAGAGAGATCGCCGCCGCACTCCTGCGAGTATGCTGCGCGAGGGACGGCGGCTAGAGCAATTTCAGGATAGGTACTAAGTATGAGACCGCTTCGTCGCACACCCGCAAATACGGCGAGTGCAGGGTGCGTGCTCCTCGCGGAGTCATATTTGGAATTGCTGTTCTTTTGGATAAGGGATAGGTTTACAGGGGTTGCAAAACACCCAAGCCCTAATTCCAAAGAAATCTGGTAAGAAATAGCTTCTCTTTTTCATCTACATAAGGATGGAAATCAATGGAGAAAAAATGACCGATATACTCAACCAAAAATCACTAGATACTGAAAAAAGCTTTATCCAAAAACACGGGAGCAAGCTCCCCGCCCTACTCTTCTGGCTGGGATTGATCGTCGCATATAATTGGTACGCAAATGCCAACGGCTTATCGCCCTTGCAGGTTGTTCAGGAATTATTGGGTTTTATGCAAACCGGGGTTTGGGGCGTGCTGATATTTATCCTGCTCTACGCTATTCGCCCGTTGATCCTTTTCCCTGCAACATTCCTGACCCTCGCAGGTGGATTCGTTTTCGGGCCTGTTTTGGGCGTGCTCTATACCATCATTGCCAGCAATATTTCATCAACCATTGCCTTCTATGTTGGGCGCTATTTCGGTGAGGGCTTGTTGCAAGAACAGGATGCCGAATCCGATAATTGGATCCAGCGCTATACGCGTCGCATGAGAGAGAACAGTTTTGAGACAATCATGACGATGCGTTTCATTTTCCTGCCCTACGACATGGTCAGCTACTTGGCGGGTTTCTTGCGGATCAAGTTCTGGCCCTTCATTCTGGCGACCGCGCTTGGTTCGATCCCCGGGACAATTGCCTTCGTTGGCTTTGGCGCGTCGGTGGAGAGTTTTGATGGGGGGTTGCCTTCGCTTAACCCCGTCACATTGGGCTTCTCGGTAGCGATCTTCATCGTCAGCATTGCGCTTTCGCGTTTGTTCAAGAAAAAAGAAAGTCAGACTTCCGAAGTTTCCAAAACTTCGGAAGTCTGAAATGTAGAGTGCATTGCACTTTTATTTGCGGCAAGACCCGAAGTGCAACGCATCCAAAAGCAGATGCAATGCACTTCTAATAACAAAAGGACACTACCATGAAAACACATTTCAACACAATCGTTATCGGGGCTGGCTCGGGCGGGATGACCGTCGGCATTGGCATGGCTGCCCTCGGAAAAGACGTTGCCATGATCGAGGGGCTTCACGTTGGGGGCGATTGCACCAATGTCGGCTGCGTACCTTCGAAGGCGCTCATCCATGAAGCGAAGAATTTCAAACCGGGCATGGACCCCGACAACGCGCTCAAAGAGACCATCCGCAAGCGTGATGCACTCCGTGATCTCGAAACCCATGAAGTCAAAGAAGAGATCGAAGGCCTGACCTTCATCGAGGGGATGGCAAAATTCACCGCGCCGAAAACGCTCGCGGTTGGCAATAGCGCTGGCAAAACCACAGAATACACTGCTGACAATATCGTCATCGCAACAGGGGCGCGCCCGCGCCAGCTTGAGATCGAAGGCTTGCCCGCAGAACGCTACATGACCAATATCGAGCTTTTCGATACCGAGACCGCGCCCAGGCATCTCGTCATCGTCGGGGCGGGCGTTATCGCGCTCGAAATGGCGTTTGCTTTTGAGAAGCTCGGCACGAAGGTCACGCTTTTTGCGCTTGATGATCGTCCGCTGGCTCAGAATATCCCAGAAGTGGGTGAAGCCATTCAGGTCAGTCTCGACCGCAAGGGGATCACGAGTCATTATGGCGCGACGGCGAAATCTTTCGATGAGTCCACGCGCAGGCTGACACTCGTGCAAGGCGAAAACGAAATAACGGTAGATGATGTGGATCAGGTTTTGGTGGCAATCGGTCGGGTGCGCAATATCGATTCTCTCGGACTGGAGCAAGCCGGGGTCAAGTACGATATGCGGACGGGGATCGACGTCAATTCCTATGGCGAGACGAATGTCAAGGGCGTTTACGCGATTGGGGATGTAACCCCGACATCCGCTTTTACCCATTCTGCAAATGCGCAGGGGCGAAGGGTTGTGCAGCGGATTGCGTTCCCGCTTTTACCGGTGGCGAAAAAAGAGCCGCTTTTCCCGAGCGCGACATTCTCGGACCCGGAAGTTGCTACCGTTGGACTGACGCCTGCCCAGCTCGAAGCGCAGTGCCATCCCGAAGCGATCAAACGCATCCGCGTGGATCTGAAAGGCAACACCGACCGAGCCTACACCGATGGCATCGAAGAAGGCTTCATCATCGTGGATGCCGTGCGCCTGACGGGGCAAATTTTGCACGCCACCATCGTCGCACCGAACGCCTCGGAGATGATCTCGTTTTTTACGCTGGCAATGAGTCAAAAGATATCGCTACACAAAATTTATCGGCTGGTTTACCCCTACCCGACCTTCTCAAGCGGGATTTTAAAGGTGGCGGATTTCTTCATGCGCGAGACGCTGACGAATATTCGTGCTGAGCTGAAAGCGTATTTACGTTATAGGTTTGCAAGACCCCAAAAGAATTAAGCCAGTTCCTGAGCGGAGGGTTTTTCGGAGAAAAACACGTAGTCGAAGGACGGGTTTTGTAAAGCCGCTCTTCGACTGCGCTCCGCTCCGCTCAGAGACTAGATATTTTTATGACAACATCATCTTTTGAACATATCCATATTGAAGTCACAAATGTGTGCAATTTTGCGTGCGAGTTTTGCCCGGACGTAATTTTGGAACGCAAGCGCGGACACATGAAGCTCGGTCTTTTGCGTAAGATACTGGATGAAGTAGCGACCTTTGAGAATAACCCGACTGTCCTTTTTCATGTGATGGGAGAGCCTATGCTCTACCCGCATATCTTTGAAGCGATTGAGATGGCTGTAGAACGTGACCTGAATTTGGAATTGATCACCAATGGGAGTACTTTTCATCTCGTCCCCAAACATATTGAAAAATTGATCGCAGCGAATGCGCCGAAGGTGACTATCTCGTTACAAACGCCCGATGAAGATAGTTTTGCGATCCGTGGCGAGTTCAAAAATCTGAGTGCGGATGATTATTTTCAGGGCATTATCAACTTTACGCGCCAGAATATGCAATCGGATTCTCGAACGGTGGTACAGCTTAAATTTCTCGACAGCACGCCGACGCTCTTCTCGATGCCCTACAAGAAATTGCGCGTGATCGACGGACGTGACGAGTTGCGGCATCACCTTTCGGGTTGGGCACGCAAATTGTTAAGCGGAACCATGCCCAATGCCAAGCTCGATACGCTCATAAAGAAGCAATTTTCCCGTTTGATGCTGGGTGTCCCGCAGTTTTTCCAGATACATCCCAAGATCATCCTGCATAGTTTCCCGCTGGAGAATTGGGGAAATCTGGAACAGGATGAGTTCTTCCCCGCAAAGATCGGATACTGCGATGGGGTGGTCGGGCAAATGGGGATTTTGCAGGATGGCACCGTGACGCCGTGTTGCACGGATTATGAGGGGCTGATCCCGCTGGGGAATGTGGATGAAAATACGTTGACGGAAGTGTTGAATGCCTCGCCAGCGAATTATCTGCGTGAGGGTTTTCATAAGCTGAAAGTCGAGCATCCGCTTTGCCAGCGCTGCCTTGGGGCAGATACACGTGGGAAAGCCATCGTGCGGCAGGTTGGGGCGATTGGCTATTACAAGTTGATAAAACCTGTGCTGAGAAGGAAGCAAAGAGTCAATTAGCTATAAAAATGAACAAAAGCCCCATGTTTTTTCACTAGCTTGGAGCTATGTTTGATGAGAGAATTTATATTTATCAAAAAACCAACACTATTTGAAGGAGAATGAAATGAAACGAACAACGATCTTTGTACTACTTATCTTTTCAATGCTACTCGGTGCCTGCGCACCGACGAGCGGATCTGCTAATGAGTTCGACATCAACGACTGGGACAGCGTCGTCGCAGCCGCCGATGGGCAGACGATCAATTGGTATATGTGGGGTGGCTCGGACGCCATCAACGCCTACGTGGATAAATTCTACGGCGAGACCTTGAAGGAGCGCTATAACATCACGCTCAATCGCGTCCCCGTAGCGGATGCGGCGGATTATATCAATCAGGTCTTGAGCGAAAAGGAAGCCGGTGTGGAAAATGGCGCCGTCGACCTAATGTGGATCAACGGCGAGAACTTCTTCACGCTCAAACAAGCCGAAATGCTCTACGCGGATTGGGCGCAAGCCATCCCCAACAGCGCTTTGGTCGATTGGGATAACCCCGCCATCAATCGTGACTTTGGTGAACCCGTCGAAGACTTGGAAAGCCCCTGGTCTTCGGCGCAGTTCCAGTTCATTTATGATTCCGCTCGCATGGGCGAAGATGAACTTCCGCGCTCCTACGCTGACCTTGCGGTTTGGGCTTGTGACCATCCTGGTCGCTTCACCTATATCGCTCCCGGCCCCGGTGCATTTCAGGGTACGCGTTTCGTGAAGGGCGCACTCTTCGAGATCAGTGGCGATGCCGCTCAGTGGGGCACGGTTGATGAAGCCCTCTGGGACGAATACGCTCCTCAGACCTGGGTTTACTTCAATGAATTCAAATCCTGCCTGTGGCGTGAAGGTGAAACTTATCCAAAGGATGAATACGAACTTCACAGCCTTTTCGCCAATAACGAAGTCGATTTCTCGATCACACAGGCCATCGTTGGCGCTGGTGCGCTCATTGACGAGGGGCTGATTCCTGAAACCTCCCGTGCCTTTGTTTTTGACGATTATATGATCGGTGACTTCAACTATGTTGCCATCCCCTCGAATGCTAGCAATAAAGCCGCTGCGCTCGTTTTGGCGAATATGATCCTTGATCCCGAATTTCAGGCAGCTCAGGTTTTGCCCGAAAACGGATTCGGTCTCGGTTTCGGCATCGACGTGACCCGCGTCAGCGACCCCGATCAGGTCGCCGTCCTCGAAGACGCCCTCGCCAACCTCGGCGAAGCCGCCACCCCCGCCGAAGATATGGCGAAATCCCTCGTCGGTGATGCCGCCTCGCCCTACCAGTCGATGGTCGAAGAAGGCTGGCGTGAGCATGTGCTAATTGGAGAATAAATAGATAATTCTGTACGCGGAGTTACACGGATTGCACGGAGTTTTTAAAACCACGAAGGAACACAAAGGGACACGAAGTTTTTAAAGCCTTTCCTTTGTGTTCCTTCGTGTCCTTTGTGGTTAAAAAATCCGCGTTCTCCGCGCTATCCGTGTACAATTCACTCATTACTCATCACTTGCCTCTTGCCCCTTGCAAACTTGCAACTTTAACCCTTGAAACTCAAACGCTCCCTCGCCCCCACCCTCCTCATCCTCACCCTCCTCCTCGGCGCCAGCCTCCTCTACGGGCTGATGCAAAGCCTCGGCTACCTCACCATCATCGGCGAAAAGGAACTCAGCTTAACCGCCTACAAAAACCTCTTCACATCACAAGGTACAGCAGGCAGAGAATTCTGGGTCTCACTCGGATTTTCACTCTGGGTCAGCCTCGCATCAACCATTCTCTCCGCCATCGGCGCACTCTTCCTCGCCACGCTGCTCAACCGCCGTCCCTCCAATTTCGACACCTTCGCCCTCAACTGGAACCTCGCCTTCCCCCATCTCGTTTGGGGCGTTTTTATGCTCCTGCTCCTGCTCCAAAGCGGATTACTCGCTCGCTGGGCGGGCGCACTCGGCCTCATCCAAACCCCTGCCGATTTCCCCGTCCTCGTCCGTGACCGCTACGGATTCGGCATTATCATCACCTACCTCGGCAAAGAGATCCCCTTCCTGACCCTGCTTATCCTCGCCCTGCTCCGCACTCAATCCGATGGCTATCTGCTCGTCGCCGAAAACCTCGGTGCCAACGCCTGGCAGCGCTTCCTCCTCGTCACCTTGCCCCTCGTCCGCCCCGCCCTCGTCTCTGGCTCGCTGCTCGTCTTCGCCTACATCTTCGGCGCCTACGAAGTCCCCGCCCTGCTCGGCGTACGCTATCCTCGCACACTGCCCGTCCTGGCCCTCGAATCCTTCACCAATCCCGATCTGCGTGCCCGCGCCGAAGGGATGGCGATCAGTCTCATCATTGCATTTATCGTTTTGGGGATCGCAGGATTCGCCCGTGCCAAAGAGGAGCTACAGGGATGAAAAAGTTTCTCATCTGGCTCGCCTTACTCGCTCCGCTCCTGACCCTGGGCTTGTTTGCCTTCTCCAAAGGATGGTTCTATCCCGAACCTTTTCCCGCTCAATTAACGCCCGAAGCCTTTTCCCGTTTAATGAGCGATACCCGCACCCTAAAAGCCATCTCCGATAGTCTCTTCCTCGCAGTTCTCGTCAGCTTGCTCTCGCTCATCATAGGCTATCCTGCCGCGCGTGTCATCGGTACACAAGACTTCCCCGCCAAGAAATACGTCTGGCTCGCTATCTTCCTCCCCACCGTCGTCCCGCCCCTCGCCATCGGGATGGGCTTGAGCATCCTCGCCCTCCAAACGGGATTGGCGGGTACACGTTTCGGCATCATTCTGGCGCACATCGTCCCCACCCTGCCCTATACCGTTTTCACGCTGGCGGGCGTCTTTGAACGTTACGATGAAAACTTCGAATATCAAGCCCTCGCCCTCGGTGCCAGCCCCACACGGATATTCTTCACCGTCACCCTCCGCCTCCTTGCCCCCGGCCTCGCCGTGGCGGGGCTTTTCGCCTTCCTGATCTCGTGGAGTCAATATCTTCTCACCCTCCTCGTCGGTGGTGGGCGCGTGCTGACTTTGCCCGTGTTGCTCTTCTCAGCAGTTTCTGGCGGCAACCCGACGACGATCTCGGCATTATCCCTTTTGTTCCTAGCTCCCCCCGTCCTCATCATCGCCGCCACTGCCCGATTCTTGATCGAGAATCCAAGTGGCGTGCAGGAGAGAATCTAGATGTGCGCCAACCCGAACTGCAACGCACCTTATCAGGTGCAATGCAGCTCTAGAACTTGTCTTCGCGAGGAGGGCGATAGCCCGACGTGGCGATCTCCTTCACTGTGTTGGAGATTGCTTCGGCGATAAAGCCGCCTCGCAATGACGCAGCAAGAGAAAACTATGACAACAGTAACCTTCACCAATATCTCCAAAACCTACCCCAAAGCGGATGCCCCCGTCCTTGACGATTTCTCCCTCGATGTCAAGAGCGGTGAGTTGGTTTCTTTGCTCGGTCCTTCGGGCATTGGCAAGTCGACATTGCTGAAGCTCATCACCGGCATCGAATCCCCCGACAAAGGCGACATCCACTTTGACGGGGAAAGCATTCTCTCCACACCGCCCAATCAACGCGAAGCGGTCTTCATGTTCCAGAAAGCTTATCTTTTCCCCTTTTTAAGTGTTGAAGAAAATATCGCTTTTGGGTTAAAGGTGAAAGGATTTTCGCTCGAGGAGCGTCAAAGAAAAGTAGCAGAAATGCTGGATTTGATCGGCTTGCCCGGTATTGAGAAACGTAAACCGAATGAACTCTCCGGTGGTGAGCAGCAGCGTGTGGCGTTGGCTCGTTCGCTGGTCATCCGCCCGAAGGTCTTGCTTTTGGATGAACCCTTTAACAGCCTAGATCGCCCCGTCCGTCTCGGGTTGCAGGAAGCCGTGCGCAATATCCAACAGGAGTTGGACATCACAACCATTCTCGTCACGCATGATCTTGACGAAGCGATGGCCATGTCTGACCGTATGGCACTGCTGATGGGCGGCAAGGTCGCCGCCGTGGATCAGCCAAATCGGCTCTTCCAAAGACCGCCCTGTGTGGAGACGGCAAAATTCGTCGGGGTGGAAACCTTTATCGAAGGCGTAGCAAGTTCGGGCACGCTCGTCTCGGCGGAATGGGGCGAACTAAAAATTGAAGATGAATCGAAAGCTGGTCGAAGCGTATTTGCCATTCGACCGGAAAATATCCGCATCCAAAAAGAAGAATGCGAAAATGCTTTGGCAGGAATCGTGAAGAATGTCGTGTATCGCGGCACGCAAGTAGAGATGAAAATTGCGCTCGATAAAAGAACGCTAAGAGCACACGCGCCCGCAAAAAATGAGATCGTGCCTGTGGGAAGCTCTGTGCAAGTGGTTTTGCCAAAAGAACATTTATTTGTAGTGAATTAGGAGAAATATGTCAAAAAAGAAAAGTCAGAAGCAAATTAGACGTGAAAAAATACGCGCAGAACGAGCCAGAAAAAAATGGCTAAGTTATGGTGCATTGGGATTAATGGTAGTCGCTCTCATCGCATTTCTTGCGACACGCCCTCCAAAAGCCCCGCCCCTGGATGAAACGCGCCTCGCTTCAAACCCGAGCATTGGGCTTGCTTCCGCTAAAGCGACCATTACTGAATTTGGCGATTTCGGCTGCCACGCCTGCCAATCCTGGCATAATGCCGGCATCAAAGAGCAAATTCTCGAAACCTACGGCGATGATGTACAGTTCGTCTGGAAAGATTTCCCCGTTATCACGGCGCAGTCGCCCAAAGCGGCTGAAGCCGGGCAGTGTGCTTTCGATCAAGGGATGTTCTGGGAATATCACGACCTGCTCTATGCAAAGGCTCCCGCCATCGGTGTGGTCGAGTTGAAAGCGTACGCCGCAGAGCTTGGCTTGGATACTGACCTTTTTGATGCCTGTCTCGACTCGGGGCAGAACAGAGAAAAGACATCTCAAAGTGAGACAGAAGCGCGCAAGCTGGGGCTTCCAGGGACCCCCTCCTTTCTGGTCAATGGAGAAAAGCTAATTGGGCCGCCATCTTTTGAGACGTTGGCAGCAGCCATTGATGCAGCTCTGGCAAATGATGGATAAGACAGGGGATAATGGTTCAAGTACAATAATCAGACCATGCCTATTCATTTGGAACTGATTACCAAACTTTTCTTTTTCAGCTTCACACTCTGGCTGGGAGCCTATCTTTTGACGCGCAACGCGCAAAAAGCGACTGTACGGCTGACGGGCTTCGGCTTATTGGCTTATGCTCTCGCCCTCGTTCTCGAATTACTCACCGGTCAGCTCATCCTTATTCTGCTTTTACTCCCCGCCATCTTCTGGATCGGGGCTTCCCTATACCTTCTCCCTGAAGACCTCCCTCGCCGTGATCTCTATATTCGCATCTGGGTGCTGACCATTATCCCCATTATCATTCTCGTTTTGGTCGAGCCATTATTCAGTGCTGTCGTCGTGCTCGCGCTTTTGTTTAGCGCAGTCATGATCGCGCGTTTGGCGCTGCGTTCTCATTTTAAAAATACGCTCGCCGTTTTGGCCGTGGTTGGGCTTTTCTTTGGTCTCAGCACCGGCTTGATGGTGCTGCCCCTCGACTTCATCTCGCGTACCCTCGGTATTTCACTGCTCGGTGCTGATCTCATTCTGCTCGGCATCGCCCTCACCGTCTGGGACGCCTTCGATGAAGGTGAAGCCATCCGCGCCCATCTGCTGCGCTCCTTCATCTCAGCCTTTTATTATGCAGGCGCCCTCGCCGCTCTCATCACCATCTTCATCGCCCTCGATGGCGAGCTTTCCTTCGCCAGCCTGCTCCTGCTCACCAGCTTGATTGCCTTTGGGATCCTGACCCAAACCTTCTCAGATCAGCTTCAATCTTTTTTGGATAGACTGATCTTCAGCCGCACATCCACACTGAGTGACGAAAGAGCCTTGCTCCGTACCACTGCGGATGAACTGCCGCGTCGCTCCCCGCTTCAACTTGCTGAGGTGGACCCAAAAGAGTTTGCCCGGCTCACACGCCGCGCCATCTCCAACCTTGGCAACTTGCCCAAGCTGGCATCCAGCCCACTCACCGATCTACCAGCCGTAGCCCAGGAAAGCGGCGCTAATCCTCTCGATAGAGCACACGCCCTCAAAGCGCTACTGACCGAGAGCATCCAACGTCTCAAACCACAGGGAGATTCCGACTTTGGCAACACCGACGAGTGGCGCTATTTCAATGCTCTTTATTTCCCTTATGTCATCGGCATAAAACCCTACGCTCGCCGTATCGACAAAGAATTTCTTGATGAGGAAACTCTCCAAATCCTGGAATGGTTCCAAATATCTGTACCCGAACGAACTTTATATAATTGGCAAAATATAGCCGCGCGTTTGGTCGCAGAAGATTTACTCAACAAGAGCTAAACAAGAAAAACTGGCAGTAGTTGGCAGTTTTTTTCATAGACTTGGCACTTTGATATAGCATAAACTGGGGGCATCTTAGCCAACAAAAAAGGAGCTATATCATGACCCTTCAAAGCAAAACCAGCAATACATCTATCCGTCCTATCTTATATGCGAATGCCGTTTTCAGCGGGCTTAGCGGGCTAATTTTCACCCTGACTTCCAAAACCCTTGTCTCCTTCCTCGGCATTGATTCATCTTGCATCATATTGGCACTAGGGCTTGATCTGATGCTTTTCTCAGCCTTGCTTTTTTATTATGGCTCACGCCCAACGATCTCGAGGAAATTCGTACTCTTCGCCATCATAGCTGATTCACTCTGGGTACTAGGTAGCATTCTCTTGCTCATTACAAATTGGGTACCCTTCACAGTTCAGGGCAAATGGTTAATCGGCATTATTGCAATCATCGTGGATATTTTTGCAGCTCTCCAATTCTTCAAATGGCAAAAAATGAAATAAGGGGCTTTAGTATTTTGGCACTGAAAATTACTTTCGGTGTCATTTTTTATCTAAAAGGTCATGAGGAATAGCAAAATGAATAAGATCACAGATTTTCTGTTTTTTCTAAATTTATCTCTTCTGATAATCCATGAATTCGATGCAATTCGCAGGAAAGAATGGCGGTTATTCATATTTTTAAAGAATCTGGAAGACGAGCGTGCCTATCAAGTATTTACCCTTTTGCATCTGCCCTTCCTGCTTCTTATATTTTGGTTCTTGACGCAAGCAACTGCACCTTCACAATTTTCTTTTCAGGTAATTGTAGACATCTTCCTCATCATCCATTTAGGGCTTCATCTATTATTTCGGAATCACGAGCGCAATCACTTTTCTGGAAAGTTCTCGAAAGGAATCATTCAATCAATGGCATTCTTAGGCTTGGCACACTTATGCCTAAGCATGACCTACTAACATCATTTACTACTTGTGAATGATAGAATTACTCATTCATACTACAATATCTCCAGCACATTCTAATCCTGTGATGTTGATAAAGAAAAGTGATCACTAAATGAAACTGGAAATAGCCTCTCTCCAACCACCAAGAGGACTTGCTGAATTAATTGCAGATTTGGGCGAGGGCGAAAAGGGCTTTGGGGGAACAGCAGTTCCAAAAGGCATACTTACACTCGAAGAATATCTACAATACTGTCATGCAACAAACGACCACACAAACCTAAAGCCTGGTCATATTCCACGAAGTTTTTTCTGGTTTTTGGATGACAAAGAAGAAGCCGTAGGCATTGTGCGAATGTGGCACTATCTCAACGAGAGCCTGAAAGAACGAACGGGACATATCAGCTACTATATTCGCCGAAATAAGCGCGGCAAAGGCTATGGGAGCAAAGCATTGCACCTAGCGTTGATAGAATTAAAGAAAATCGGCGAAAAAAGAGCTTTGATCGTTACCGACTTGGCTAATATCGCCTCGACAAAGATCATTCTTGCAAATGGAGGTAAGCTTGAGAGCGTAGGGAAAGGCGGCAATGGGAAGAAATATGGGAGATATTGGGTTGAGTTGAGTTCATAGAGAGCGAGATTGAAATCTCTGCTCATATAATTAGGACTTTCGCTCCGAGAGAGTGCGTCGCACCTACTTCGATAGAAAAATGCTAGTCGACAAGTATTTTGCCCGTCGAAGGGTAGATTCTCATCGTTTTCGTGCGACGCACTCCGGGTTGAGCGAAAGTCCTAATAATAATACCTTCGCTATTTTGAAACGGCGTTCTCAAATTATTGCCGAGAAATTTTATATCCCGTGCCCGAATTAGCTCTCCAGTCATCGGTGCGGACTGAAGTCCTTCCTCAAGGCATGGAAGTCGGATAAATCCGACTCAAAACCAGCCCGATAGGGCTTCCATGTACTGAGCAGGTGGCTTCACCGCTCAGTTCGCTGAGATAAATCTCAGGGCTACAAAACGGCACCTGATAAATCCGGTTTAGCCTGATTTATCAGGCGTTATTCCATAAGGGATTCAATACCCCGCCTCTGTGCGGCGTGATAAGATCGGAGTATGAGTCGTCTTATCAGAAAAAGTCATAATGTGTCAATATAGGTCTATCATTTTGTATGTCCAGCAAAATATAGAAGGGCAGTGATAGACGAAAAAGTAGATGAAGTATTGAGAGATGTGTGTTTAGATATAGCAGATCGATATCAGGTAGAGTTTCTCGAAATAGGGACGGAAAGAGATCATGTGCACTTTCTCGTGCAATCGGTTCCGACATATAGCCCAACGAAAATCATAACGATGATAAAAAGTCTCACGGCACGAGAGATATTTTCTCGAGTACCATCAGTCAAAAAACAGTTGTGTGTGGGGGGTGAATTTTGGACGGATGGCTATTATGCAGGAACAGTTGGACAGCATATAACTGAAGACGTGATCAAGCAATATGTAAAGAACCAAGGCCAACAAGAAGAGCAGTATGTAAAGTTGCACGCACAACAACTTAAATTATTTTAGCAAAGCGATACCCCGTCCGCTTGCGGCGGGGCAGTTCATTAAAAGAAGCTGGAAGAAAACCCAACTCTCATTTCTGAAAAAGGGATTTTCGTAGAAATCTACAATTTGAATGCTACCGATCAGCTATTTTGTCTTCAAAGAACGCTTTGGTTGGGGGGCGATTCTGGGAACATTGCTTGCGATGGCGGGGGTTGCGGCGCTGTTTTTAGTATATACAGCTTTAGGATGTTGTTTTTCCAAAGTTTTTGAAATGCCAATAAGCGCTGAATAAGATCAGTTCAAAGATAAATACTGAAAGACTAACAATAAAAATATGCCCTAAAAACAAAGGATAGTAAGTTGAAGGTTGAGCTGAGGGGATACCGATAAAACCTGTTAGCATGCCTGATATTAAAGCTACGAAACTCATACTCATAAAAAGAATGAGTTTTGTAGATGTGTTCATAATTATCTCTTGGGGGAAAGAAGATGCAGTTGCATTCTTGTACCATCGAAGATACCAGTAAATAAGAAATACTCCACCCATTAGCGTGCTTCCGTGTTGTAAAATCTTGTAGACTTGTACGGGATACGAATCAATTTTAAAGAGCGTAAATTTCAAAAAAGCAAAGTTTTGAACTACCCAAGTTCCCGGGTGCGTAAAAGAATCCCATATAAGATGCGTGAACGCACCAACGAGTATTGAAAAAATAATCAACAAAAAGCGGCATAAGGGGAAAAACACAAATCCTTTTGCTTTTTTGTATAAACGTTTTTGGTGAGGAATTGGGAATAATGATAGTGTGGGAAATTTCAAAAAGAAATGAAAGACTGCTAAAGAAATCAACCCCCAAGGAAGACAAAAGAAGAATAGCCCGGAAAGAGAATGTGAGAAACCACTTTTGTGAAGAAAGGGAATGAAGTAGGGATAATCAGGCGTTAGGCTACCAACAATCACGGCAGAAAGCACCAAACCTCGTCGTGCAAAGGGGATTGTTGCCGCAGGATGAGAAATTGTAAGGGGCATTTTATTTAGCGACAGCCACCGCATTATTAAAGTTTAAAATGTCACACTCCATGAGAAACTATGGAGATGAGACAAATGACGAAAATAATCCTTGCCCATGAATTATTGGAAGAAGGTATTCCCAAAACTCATATAGCCAAGCATCTGGGTGTCTCGCGTCGGACGATCATTCGCTGGTCAAAAGCAATTGAAGAAGATGGCAGTTTGGATGCCTTTTTGGAAAGCTATGCCCAAGCCAAGAAAGGTCCTCGCAAAAAGCGAAAGAAAGACGCGATCCTAAAACGGCGTATCTGGGCACTTCGTGAGAAACACTATCAATGCTGTGGTCAAAAGATCCAATACTTCTTGAAGAAAGAATACGATCAAGAAGTAAGCGTGACTACGATTTATGAGATTTCTATCTGAGAAGTACGAACTGCGCTCAAAGTAGCAGAAAAACAAGTCGCGCGGGGCAGTTCCTACCGCTTCCGCGGCTCGTGAAGTGATCCAGATGGACACGGTTCTCTTTGGGGATGTCTTTGCCTTCACAGCAGTAGATATTTACAGCAGAGAGTGTGATGTGCTTTTACGTCCCACGCTGAAGGCTCTAGACGGCAAAGTCTTTCTGGAGCATTGCATGCCGAGACGATTTGACGGCTTTGTTAATCTTATCCAAACCGATGGAGGCAGTGAGTTCGAAGCCGAATTTGCCGAGACCGCAGCAAGTTATTGTGCCCGTCATCGCGTTGCCAGACCCTACAAGAAGAATGAGCAAAGTTATATTGAAAGTTTTAATCGTAGTTTACGAAAGGAATGCTTAGGATGGCAGAAATACAAAGCGGATGAAATCCCTGATTTGACCATACTGCTTGAAGAATGGTTGCGGTATTATCATTACGAGCGCCCGCATATTTCTTTGGGCATGAAACCGCCGATCGAATTTCTAGACCAAGTGTGACATTTTAAACTGTACATTACGGCCACTTGAAAAATGGCCGTCGCTGCGCGATTTTTGTCTACTGCCTCTCCGCCGTCCACAAGCCACTCTTCTCTCTACTTACCTCCCAAGTCCCGAAGAGATTATCTTCATCGGGGAAGCTGCCCTGAATGACGAAGTCTTGATCCGTCTCGAAACTGAAAGCAATACCGCTAACAATATAGATGCCTGAAATTTCAAGCCCATTATCGCTGATGAGTGTGAATTCACCGCCATCGGGAGTGCCAATAAAAGTGATCATGCCAGTGTCGTAGGTAACATCTTGCTGATCACGTTCTGACATGCGAAATTCCCATATGCCAGTCACGTCGAACTCGGCCGGGGGTGGCGTTTTCTCTCCACAGCCTGTCAGGAAAAGCGTTAGCAATAAAAGCAGGGGGATGAGTTTTTTCATCAAATGATCTCCTTGTGTAAATTCGACCCATTTTAACACGGAGCGCTATCGTATGCATGATAAAATCATACCATTAGGGGCTTATGCTCATCTCGTACCATGAAGTTATGGCTCAAGGAGAGGTCTTTTGGAAACCAATAAATCCCGCAAGTTTCTGTTCATCATGTTCGGCGCGCTCTATTTCGTGCAGGGTGTCATTCAAGCATACCAGTTGAATTTCTTTAAACCCCATCTCGATGCCGAGGGCATTAGCCCAGACCGCATCGCGACTTTGGCAGGGCTGGCGATCGTGCCCTTCATGCTCAAGTGGATTTTCGGCATCATCAGCGACCGCGTTAATTTATGGGGCAAAGGCTATCGCGTGCCCTATATGGCATTGGGGCTTGTAATTTGTGCCATTGCCTTTGGCGCTGCCTTTTGGGTTGACCCCGCAACTGATTCCTTCACGCTTTTCGCCACGATCATTCTCATCGGCGTTTCAGCGATGGCGCTTTTCGATGCCACTGCCGACGCTCTCGCCGTCGAAGTTGTGGACGATTCCGATCACGGTCGCGTCCAGAGTGTCATGACCGCCGGACGCGCGGCCGGCTTCATCATCCTTTCGGCTGTCTTTGGCCTTGTGGCCGCTAAATTTGGCTATCCTTTCCTCTTCTTGGTGATGGGCGTTGTGATCCTGCTCCCCCTTTTCATGGTTTATCAGGTCAAAGAGCCAAGCAAACGTGCCGAGCGCGAAGCCTTTAAATGGTCAGCGTTCAAAAGCCTTGTCCGCCCGAATTATCTGCTCTATATCGCCTTTCTGATCCTTGCGTGGACAACTTTCCAGGGCATCGAAGGATTAGTAACACTCTACATGAGCAGCCAGTTGAAAGTAGGCCCCGAGCTCATCGGGCAGTACGGGATGCTAAAAGGGATCGGCATGGTCATCGGCGCACTCACCATTGGCTGGATATTGACCAAGTTCGGCGTAAAAACAGCCATGCTGACAGCAGTTGTTTCGGTAACGGTGGGCGGCTTTATCTTCAGCCGCGTGACGGACATCAACACTATTCTTGTCGTGAGCGTGCTCTGGGGCATCGTCGTCGCCTTCCAGTGGACAGTCTACGCCGCCTACTCGATGGGCATCACCGACAAACGCATCGCCGGTTCGATGTTTGCCATTCTGATGACGGTCGCCAATATCGGGTTGGGATTAGGCGAAGCCCTCGCCACCCGCTTTGTGGATGACCTCGGCTTTAGCGGCGTTTTCAGCGGGATCGCGGTCATTAATCTTGTTTTGATCCCTCTGCTGATTTTTGTTCTACACAGGTTTGGGAAACAAAAAAACGTATCGGACGCGGCATTGGCTGGCTAGCTGCCAAAAGACGGGATGCTGCCATTTGAGCGGAATCAGGCCAAAATCCATGCGCGAATCGGCTTTTTATCCCATAAACAAAAAGAACCCGTTCCTTTGAAAGGAGCGGGTTCTTGCTAAAGACTAATATCTAAGGTCTGATGTCTCTTAGTCATCCATATGCTTGATCATAGCGTCGCCAAATTCGGAACATTTGACTTTGGTTGCGCCATCCATCAGGCGGTCGAAATCGTAGGTGACGGTTTTGGCTGCGACTGCGCCGCTCATACCTTTGAGAATGAGATCGGCAACTTCGTGCCAGCCCATATAACGGAACATCATCTCGCCAGAGAGAATGACGGAGCCGGGGTTGACCTGGTCGAGGTCGGCATATTTCGGAGCTGTGCCATGGGTGGCTTCGAAGATCGCGCGACCGGTGGTGTAGTTGATATTTGCGCCGGGGGCGATGCCCATGCCGCCGATCTGCGCTGCGAGAGCGTCAGAAAGGTAGTCGCCGTTCAGGTTCATGGTGGCGAGCACGTCGAAAGACTTCGCGCGGGTGATGGTCTGCTGGAAGACAATGTCAGCGATGGTATCGCGGATGCGAAGTTTTGTTTTCCATTTTCCGTTGCCGTGGGTATCCCAAAGGGCGAGGGCTTCTGTGACTTCGTCGAGAATTTCCTGTTGCTTATCAGGTGCCATCATGTCGAAGCCGGGATCAACGGCTTTGGCATTTTCTTCAACGGTCATATCAGGATTGGCTTCTTTATTGCCCAAGATCCAGGTTTCGCGCTCGGTAACGATGTCATTACGGAATTCGCTTTTCGCGATTTCGTAACCCCAGCCGCGGAAAGCGCCTTCGGTGAATTTCATGATATTGCCTTTGTGAACAAGGCTAACGTCTTTGCGCTTGTTATCGAGTGCCCATTTGATGGCAGCGCGTACGATGCGAGCAGTGCCTTCTTTTGAGACGGGTTTGATGCTGATACCGGCGGTATTGGGGAAGCGGAATTTCTCGTATTGTTCAGGGAACTCTTCTTTCATCATATCCATGAACTTTTTATTGTCTTCAGTGCCCTCTTCAAACTCTGCGCCGGTGTAAATATCCTCGGTATTTTCACGGAAGATGACCATATCGACATATTCGGGGTGCTTCACTGGGGAGGGAACACCTTCGATATATTGTACGGGGCGTTGGCAAACATAAAGATCGAGCAATTTGCGCAGGGCAACATTCAAAGAACGGATACCGCCACCGATGGGGGTAGTCAGGGGGCCTTTGATGCCAACACAATATTCTTCAAAAGCGGTAATGGTTTCGGCGGGCAACCATTCGTTGAACATATCGTAGGCTTTTTCGCCAGCGTATACTTCCATCCAGTTAACTTTGCGTTTGCCGCCATAAGCTTTTTCCACTGCTGCATCAAAAACACGCACAGAAGCTTTCCAGATATCGCGTCCGGTGCCGTCACCTTCGATGAAAGGCAATACAACATTGTCAGGAACCTGTAAAACACCGTCTTGCATTGTGATCTTTTCCCCTTCAGCAGGGACAGTAATTTTTTCGTAAGCCATTTTTTTCTCCTTCGGTCTTTTTTTGAAATAACGAGAGAAATTATAGCAGGGCAAAAGAAGTCAAGTCAGTGACGATTGTCATCATACCCGCCCGAAATTGAGACTTAACCTTGACAAATTCTCCCCCTCGTATAGAATCACGCACAATGTCCAAGCAACCCTTTCACTTATCACGGCAAGCTAACTCGCCCATTGGGGCGGGGCATGCTTTTCATTTTATTGATTAGAGAGCCATTCGTGGCTCTCTTTTTTTATACCTAAGGATAAATCCATGCTAAAACTTCCCGGATTAATTGACCCCCACGTCCACGTCCGCGAACCCGGTCAAACTCACAAAGAAGATTGGGATACAGCGACTCAAGCCGCTCTCGCGGGTGGGATAACGACCATCTTCGGGATGCCGAACACAAACCCGCCGATCTTCGACGAAGCCACCCTCAACCTTGCGCTTGATGCCGCTAAAGAAAAAGCGCGCTGTGATTATGCCCAATTTGTAGGCGCTGGACCCGGTAACGCCTCCGCTGCTGCGAAGGTTGCCCGGCGCTCTGCCGGTCTCAAAATGTATCTCGACTCCACCTTTGGCGAATTACGCCTCGACGATATGTCGTTGTGGATGCCGCACTTCGCCCAATTTCCCAAAGAGATGCCCATCGTCCTGCACTCCGAATCGCGGACAATGGCCGCCGGTATCCTTTTTGCCGCCATCTACGACCGCCCCGTGCATATTGCGCACCTTTCTTTAAAAGAAGAGATCTTGCTCGTCAAAGCCGCCAAAGAAAAAGGCATCAAAGTGACCTGTGAAGTTGCGCCGCATCATCTCTTCATCCGTTCACAGCTTTGTGATGCAGATCGTGGCATCAAGAGCGAAGGGCGGCAGGAAGTTCGCCCGCGCCTGACCACACAAGAAGATATCGACGCGCTCTGGGAAAATATGGACGTGATCGACTGCTTCGCTACCGACCACGCGCCACACACGGTCGAAGAGAAAGATTCCGAGACGCCCCCTCCGGGCTTCCCCGGTTTGGAGACGGCGCTTCCGCTTTTGCTCACAGCCGCCAGCGAAGGGCGTTTAACGGTGGATGATATTGTAGAGAAAATGTATACCAACCCGAAGAAAATTTTCAACATACCCGACCAGGCCGAGACATGGGTTGAAGTGGACGAAAATGCTCGGTACGAGATCCGTAGCGCCGACCAATTCTCTCGCTGCAACTGGACACCTTTTGAGGGCTACCAAGTTCAAGGGAGAGTGACTCGCGTCGTCCTGCGTGGCAAAGAAGCGTATAAAGATGGCAAAATCCTGGTCGAAAAGGGCTATGGGAGAGACATCCGAGAAAAATAGAACACGCCAGTCTCTGAGCGGAAGACTTTGCAGAGCAAAGTATGCAGACGAAGAGCGGTTTTTTAGGTTACGCCGTCCTTCGACTACGTCGTTGCTACGCAACTCCTCCGCTCAGGAACTTGTCTTCTATAAGGAGCCAAAATGCAAAACTTCACCGACGTAAAACTCGAAATATTCACCCCGCAAGACCATGCATTCGCTATCCGTGATGCGTTGGCGAAGATCGGCGTGGGCGTGATCGGCGACTACGACCGTTGCATGGCGATGGTGCCTGTGAAGGGATACTTCCGTCCAATGGAAAGTGCCGATCCCTTCATCGGAAAAGCTGGCGAGATCAGCGAAGTAGATGAATACAAACTCGAAGTGAATTGCAAACGTGAGCTGGTGCACGCCGCGCTCGAGGCCATCCGAAGTGTGCACCCCTACGAAGAGCCGCTTATCAATATCATTCCACTCGCGAACCATCTTTTTGGAGGCTAAATATGTTGCTACATTGGATATTCAAAACGTTATTGCGCAGGCTTCTCTACAAACCAATGAGTATTGACGAACTGCGTGGACTAAAAAGCATATCGGGGAAATTGCCAAAAGATATTTCTGTGGAAAGCTTTTCTATAAACGAACTTGCTCTGGAGTGGGTTCACCACAAAAATGCCGATGAGGACAAGGTCATTCTCTATCTGCATGGCGGCGGATACGTTGCCGGAAATCCAGAATCTTACCGTCAGCTCTGCAGCAGCATTTCGGATGAGACGGGCGCACGCGTGCTGGTTCCCGATTATCGCCTCGCGCCGGAACATCCCTTCCCTGCCGCGCTGGAAGATGCGCTCTCAGTTTATGCCTGGGTGCTGGAAAAGGGCATCTCGGCGGAGAATATCTTTCTCGCCGGAGACTCCGCGGGTGGAGGGCTGAGTCTGGCAGCAACCCTTGCCCTGCGCGATGAAGGGCGTCCGCTCCCCACCGGGCTGATCCTGCTCTCCCCGTGGACGGATTTGACCTTCAGCGGTAAATCGCATCAAACCAAAGCCGATAAGGCCGTCATCCTGCACCCCGACAACCTGCCTCTGTGGGCAGAAGCCTACCTCGCCTTTGCCGACCCACGCACGCCGCATATCTCGCCCGCCTTCGCCGATCTGACGAACTTCCCGCCGATGCTTATTCAAGTCGGTGCGGAGGAAGTTTTGCTCGACGATGCCCGCATGGTCGCCGAAAATGCCAAATCCGCAGGCGTGGATGTGACTCTCTCAATCTACGAGAAGATGTGGCACGTCTGGCAGATGGTTGGGATGCTGCCGGAGGCGAAAAGGGCGTTTGAAGAGATTTGCGAATTCGTAAAAAGAATAGAACGCAAATAAAAAACAGTCTATTGCATCGCTTGGTTGCAATAGACTGTAATTCTCGTACATTTACAATATGGTTTGAATACCCTATTCTTCGACCAACGTCCCCGTGACATATTTGTGCAAAACGCTCGAAACCAGCGTTTGGTAGGGAATACCTTCACGGATGGCGCGTTTTTGTAAAGCCAGCAAGTCTTTTTCAGAAATGCGAATATTAATGCGCTTATCCTTGCGAAAGGTCGCCCGTGCATAGCTTTGATATTTGGCTTTCTCTTCTTTCAGGCTTTTGGCAGATTGCCACTCTTCATTCTCGTAGGATGCCAAAAGTTCGAGTTCTTCAGGTGTTAGTTTTAGATCAGTCATTTTTATCACCTTGTAAATATTTTCTAGTCGCTTTGCGGCTTGGTATGATGGTCTTCAGGAAAACTTCTCTTTCATCTTCAACAAAGGGAACCAGATATGCGTAGTCATCAATTTGGACGACAAAAACTCTTTGATCAGGATATTTTTCTTTATTCGGATGCTCTAAAATATCCAGAAGAAAACCTTTTTCGATATAGAAGACGATATCTTCAAAAGAGACTTCTCGCGTTTCCTTGAGCAGGGCGTTTTTGTCATTATTCCATGAAAAGGTCTTCATTTTCAGATTTTAGCACTATGTGTGCCTTTTGGCAACAACCCCCTCTCCCCCAAATTCCAAAAACATGGAATTTAGGGGAGAAAAAAGAAAAGGAAAGAAATCATGAAATCAAAACTCATCCCCCTCATCATCACCTTGATGTTGATCCTCTCCGCATGTGAGTTTCCACCGACCCCAACACCTGAACGAAAGGAACCAGCCCCACAACCCACAAAACCTTCACGCCCGAACCCGCACAAGCCAACACTGCACCCGAAGTTGAAGAACCTGTCGAAGAACCCGCGCCAGAACCCACCGCTACCTTTACGCCCACCCCCATCCCCTGCGTGGAACTACTCACCCCTCTCGATCTCGCCGACCTTCCCCCCGAAGGAAAAGTCGTCTTCACATGGACAGCTCACCCCGATGCCAAAAGCTATTCGCTGAACTTCATTTTTCCCGACGGGCTGGAACTCAACTTCACCACTAGCGAAACCACGAAAAACCGCTACATGGACGGCTTCTCAATGCACCCCGCCTACAACCAGAGCGGTGAGCACCAATGGAACGTGAGCGCCCTGAACGCCGCAGGCGCAGAAATTTGCCAGAGCGATTTCTTCACCTTTACGAAGCCCGCTTATGAAGTCGCGCCTAAAAGTCCGCCGCAGGATAATGACAATGATGGCGGCGGCGGGGAAACATAAATCACCAAGAAAATGTCATGGATAACGGTAGCAAGCACCGCCCCCACCTAGCCTCCCCGTTTACGGGGGAGGGACGGGTTCTCCCCCCGCAAGCGGGGAGAGACAGAGGGGGCAAAAAGGAAGGAAAAAATGAAAAGAAAACTTACCACCCTCACCATCACCCTGCTGCTGCTTCTCTCCGCATGCGAGCTAACGCCAACGCCCACCCCCGAAGAAGAACCAGCTCCACAGCCAACGAAAACCTTCACGCCCGAACCAGAACCTGCTCAAGAGGACTCTGCACCCGAAGTTGAAGAACCTGCCGAAGAGCCTGAGCCAGAACCCACCGCTTTTGTTACTGTAACCATTATACTAACTCAAGGTTGAAAACGGCCTGCCTGAAAGGCAGGGGTTTTGAACCCTATTTACAGACAATAAACGACAGATGCGCAGATATTTTTTCTCGAATTTCGCTCATATTTTTCTTTTTTTATACACGGAATTACATGGATTTTACGGAGTTTTTTTACCACGAAAGGCACGAAGGAGCACGAAGTAAAAAAAACTGGCTCAGGTAAAGCCGCAAAAAATCGCGTGATTTCTTGGGGGAAAGGGTTTTATAAAAATGATCTAGGAATGAAATAAGTACCTATCCTAAAATTGCTCTAGCCGCCGTCCCTCGCGCAGCATACTCGCAGGAGTGCGGCGGCGATCTCTCTCATATATTCCTGCGCCGAGGACGCGTGCCCTTTGGGTACGGCGCAGGGAGCATCCTAAAATATTTTTCGGATAGGTTCTAATGGATAAATCAGATAAAGTTCGTACAATGAGTGATGTAGCCATATTTTCG
>CAZOOX010000041.1:0-30159 GCA_964581545.1 uncultured Anaerolineaceae bacterium | reverse complement strand
GTTCATATGGCGTGCGCTGATTTGATCGTTAGATCTTTTTTAGGATAGGTACTAAACTCATCCTAGGGTTCCTTTTTGGAGACTATGGTGTGCTAACCAATAGTTTAATCTAATCAGGAACCCTTTCTTATCCATAACTCAGGTTAAATATAAAAGCCGATCAATCGTGCAGGTCGTTCTAGCGTAGCTAAATAAAAGGGGAAAATAGAATAAACAATGATTTGTAGGACGAAAAGTGTTTTAATATCCATATTTCCACAACCTCATCGGGTTTCGTCTACGAATTTCGTACGCTAAAAACTGCATACCTACTTTATACTCCTTTTAGGCCCCCGTACCAATAGGCACTTCTTACTGCCGCTCACTCTCCACCCACATTTGCTCACCATCCGTCGTGATATGCAGCCAGCCATTCAGGTCTGTGCGTAATAAGCTGTATCCTTCCACAGCATCCAAAACACTTTCATCGGGGAGACCATAGTCATCATCAGCGGCTACGCTCAGAATAATTAATTGCGGCTTTAAGGCATCGACCCATTCAGAGGGATTAAGCGGCGCGTATCCGGAATCCGCTAAAAGGAGCAGCGAGACTTCTCCCTGCTTTTTGGATTCTTCCAGACTCTCGAAATCCATCCCGATCGGTAACAAAGCTCGAAAAGAATCCCACTCGATCTGGATGACCGCGCCGCGCGTGCTCGAGGCTTGGATCCGTAAAAAGAGATTCTCTCCCAGCTCCAGGCTTTGTCCCGTCTCCGCTACCGTGATCGGGATACCGTTCTTTGAGAGATATTTATCTAGAGCGCGTGAAGCATAGGAGGCCTCACGGTTTCCGCTCCACAAAACCTGCTGGGGAGGGAAACGTTCTATAGTACGCGGGAGTGCTGCCAAGTCTTCTTCTTGCGGTGAAGCAACGATCAGCCAATCCAATTCACGCTGGAGAGGGGGTAAGCGCTCGCCCAGATCAGCAGAAAGGGTGGATATTTTCTCTCCACCATTGATGAGGATATTCTGACCTTCTGGCGTTTGGATGAGGATGGCTTCTGCAGAACCTGCATCCAAAAAGATAAGGTGCAAGCGATCATCGGGGAGGGCAAAAGCCATGCGCCAAACCTGAATGGTGATCAATGCCAGGGTTGCGATAGCAGCGGTAGATTTTATGGGTGTAGAGAATTTCCCGAAACGGAATCCAGCTATAGTCCACGCGAGCATCGCCAAATAGATCAGGACAACGAGAGCGAGTTTTGTATCCCCCAGAACGATCACGCCGTGCGGCATCCCGTCAAAAAATTCCACCATCCGAATGGTGTAAGTCGTAAAAGGCAGCGCAAAAATGGCGAGGAATTTCCCCAAGGGCAAGATCAGCAGGCTGGCAATCAGCGCGATGCCGCCGAAAATCATCACTGCTGGCTGGACAGGGAGAATGAAAGGGTTGGCGATAAAAGAGATCAGTGAAATACGCCCAAAGTGATACATCATGATGGGCATGGTCGCAAATTGAGCAGCCAGGGTGAAAAGGATATATTCACCGATAGGGCCAGCGATCTTTTGCGCTTTTTCTTCGGACATGATGCGCGAGGTTTGGCGTACAAACCAATCAGAAAGCGGCTCTGCGTAGAGGATCAACCCCGCGGTTGCGGCAAAAGAGAGTTGAAAACCTACATCCCAAAGAATGAGGGGATTGAAAAGTGCCATGGCAACGGCAACCGCGAGGAGGGAGGTAATGCCGTTTTGCCGCCTGCCAAATTGTGCCCCCAGCAAGCCAACACCGCCCATGATCGCTGCGCGCACGACTGCGGCATCTGCGCCGACGAGGATGGTGTAAATAGCAATGCCGATCAGCGCGGCAATTGCGCCAAGATTTTTGCCAAAAAGTCTGCCAAAGAGAGAGATAAGCAGCGCAGCGATAATCGTGATATTAAAGCCAGAAATAGCGATGATATGGGTCGTGCCCGTATCTTTAAAAGCTTCCTGAAGGTCTTTGGGCAAACCACTTTCGACACCGAGCAAAATTCCCGCCAAGAGGGAGGCTTCGGGGTCGGGAAAAAGTTCGTAGGTGTTGGCGAGGGCACGGTCTTTTAGATCGAAAATAGCAACCCGGATGGGGTGTCCGCCGCGCTCTTCAGGCAGGAAGGTTGCCTGGGCATTGCGCATATAGGCGTGGATGCCGCTCAGGGCGAGATAATTTCTGTAGGAAAACTCTTCGTTTTCGGGCGGGGTTTCGAGAATACCGCGTACACGAACATGGTCTCCGTAGTGATAGATTTCACCTGCATCTACGCGAACAAGAATTTTGCCGTGCACATAGAGATGATTCCTTTTGTCAGGGCGATCTATATATTGGGTATCAATTTGGAGGTTGGTATAAGTATCGCGGTAATCGGGTGGATCGGAAATAACACCGACAATGAGCATTTCCTCTTGCGTATCTGTAAACCAGATGATGTTTTTGGAGTCTTCGGCATCGGGTTGGTTGAATTGGAAGAAATAAGCGCCGAAGATGAGGAAAAAAGGCAGTAAAAAATGAAAAGGGGAAAATCGAAAAAGGAATGCGGGGCTTTTGGTATTTTCACGAAGACGCTGGATCGTGATCAGTATAAAAGCAAGAATAAGTGTCAGGATCCCTATTTGCATCCATTGCGTGGTTTCCAAAGGAATAGCGCGCGCGAGAACTAGCCCACCGAGAAAGGAGAGGGAAACGAGCGTTAGAGGAGAGAAGAAAAGTTGCATGGGTGAGTATTGCGTAGTGCGTAGTGCGTAAGTTCATTCTTTACGAAATACGCACTACGAATTACGTCAGAAAATTCAGAGCAGGTGTGCGTCGCACCTTTTTCGACGAGCAAAATGCTTGGAGATATGCTTTTTACCCTTTTATGAGCAGAATCTCATCGATTTAGGTGCGACGCACACCTTTTTTTCGGGAAGTTATTTTTAGACGGTCACTTAGAAAAACTTCAGAATCGCTATAACACCAAAAATACCGACCACAACTGTCGCACCGATGATCGCATCGCGCATGTTGCGGCGATCTTTGAGCTGGAGCAAAGGGTGGAACCCTTCTACTTCCCAGCGGGGACCGCCGAACCAGGCGAAGATCAATCCGCCGAGTAATCCGCCGATATGCCCCCAATTGTCGATGCCGGGAGACATGCCAATAAAAAGGTTAACCGCTGCGACCATGAGGATATTGCTCAGCGCCTTTTGTGCGCGATTGCCGAAGAGATCTTTGTTCAGGTAGAGAAAAATGCCTTCGGCGGCAAGCAAACCAAAAATCGCGGTCGATGCGCCGAGGGAGTTGGCATCCGTGAAATAGAAAGAGAAAACATTTCCTGCAAATCCGCTGACGAGATAAAGCATCAAAAAGCGGAGATGTCCCATGCGGCTTTCCATCCCAGCGCCGATGGCGAGTAAGGCATACATGTTGAATGCGATATGCGTCAGTGAGCCGTGCAGCAGAACAGGTGTAATGAGCCGCCACAATTCTCCGCCAAGAATGAAGTCGTTAATTTTCATCCCCAAATAGGCAGGATAATCGCCATTCAGGAAGAATTCACTCGCCATTTGGAGCAAATAAACGAGGATGGTGATCCCCATAATGGTATAGGTTACGCGCGGAGGTGTGGAGGGAAGAGCTACGCTAACTTGACGAGGAGGGGGTGCTTCCCGAACGTATTCAGGCGTTGGTGTCTCGTTCATAAACTGACCTTTCGGGGATGTGTGCGGTGGTGCTCGGCGTGGATGATGGCCTGAATGGTGTCTACGGCTTCATTAAGCTCGTCATCTTTGTTGATAACGACGTAATCGAATTCAGTTGCGCGTTTCATTTCCTGACGCGCTGTAGCGATACGCAGATTTAAGCCCTCAGCTGTTTCGGTCTTTCTTGCCCTGAGCCTGTTGACCAATTCTTCTTCGTCTTTTGTGGTCAGAAAGATGAGTACCGCCTCTGGTGCCATTTTCTTGACCGTTGCGGCGCCTTGAACGTCAAGACGCATGATGACGTCTTTTCCGCTGGCGAGGGCATCACGGACTTGTTGTTTCGGGATACCTTTATAGTCGTTATAGACAATGGCGTATTCGAGCAGTTCGTCATCTTCGATCATTTTTGCGAATTCATCGCTGGAGATGAAGAAATAATCTTTGCCGTGCACTTCCCCTTCTCGGATGGGGCGCGTTGTGGCGGTAACAACAAAATGGAATGGCTGATCGCCGCGTTCTTCCATCAGATGAAGAACGGTATCTTTCCCCACACCGGATGGGCCGGAAACGACAATAAGCAAAGGTTCTGGGTGGTATATATCAAATTCGGATGTGTGAGTCATAGGAGGTATTGTACCTGATGACGGTAACTGGAAGTTGGGAATTGAGAATCGGGCACCTGTTTCGTGTAACGTAAATGATGGTGAGGTTCCTGGGTTTTAGAAAAAAAGCCGCGTATGAGACTTATCCCATGCGCGGCTTCTTGGGTTAGGGGTTTGCTTTCAGATTCTTATTGAGCAAATCCGCTGAATTTCATCACTTGATAATCTGCAACGTTGAGGGTCATCGGCGCGTTGGAACTGATAATGAACTTCCATGATTGGTTTTTGTAACCATCGCCTTGTTCGCGTTCGCCTAGGGCATCGCTGATCCAGGCTTTGTTTTCCGGATTGCCATCTTCCCAAACCACTGAGCGGAAGTTGCCATCCCTATCCATTGCCATCAGCGCGTAGTACCAGCCGCCTTCTTCCAATGCAAGGTTTCCTTCAAAAGGTCCTTTATTAGTTTCCGCTACCCAAACAATACTAGGCTTGCCGCCTTCCCAGAAATCCACCCAAAGTTCGTTGTCACCCATGAAGACAAAGCCGAGACTGAAGGGAGGTAAAGGTTGGAAGTGGATCAAAAAGGCTTGATTTCCCTGCGTTTCCATGCCGCCATATTGGTCGAGATGAGTGTTAAGCGGTGTCCAAATCCCGCCATCATCATCGGAGAAGGCAAACAGCCCCCCTTCAGCGACAAACTCTTTCGTTGCGCCGGGTCCGAACTGTCCGCCATCGTTTTGTGCCATAGCTTCCACGTTTTCAGAGAAAACAACTTCAGGGTCATTCAGCCATTCGGCAACGATGGAATCGGGGTTTTGCCCACCATCACCATTCCCATCTTGATTTATTGTTATCAATTCAGGAAATGCCTCTGCTTCTGAATCCAGAAAAGCATCTATATCTGGTTGGTTCTGAAGATACGCAGGGACATTTTCTGCCAAATAGTCTGTGAATGATCCATCTCCAACACGAACAAAATCCACATCCATAGATTGGCTTTCAGGATCAAGCCACCCACCAAAACCGATGAAAGCCTTACCATTTTGCCAATCTTCTGGAAGCTGTACCGCGTTATAGGAAATATTTCCATCAACGCCCATCAGAGAAAAAACTTTATCGCCGTCGGCGTGCAGCCAGAAAACTATATCTGCCCACTCGTCAGGCGTAATCAGAGCTGAGCCATTTACTAACAATCTGCCTTCCATATGTTCGTTTTGGTTTTCTTGAAGTGCATAGAGATTGTAAGGATTATAGGTGCATCCATCTATTCGGATTGCTTCCCAATAATCTGTTTGCCTGTCATTATTAATGCCTAAATCAATATGGTGGCAGGCATCAGCAGAAAGGCGAACGCGCAAGTGTGCAAATGAACCCGCAGAAAACGACGGGCGTAAATTTGCCTCGCGTAAGAGATTCCCTCCACCTATTCGCAATGCTTCGTCTTTCATGAAATTTTCATCAGGGACTTGAGATGGGTCATCGGCTTCTATATGTTTATCCAGCCAATTAAAATCTTCCACATCATCAAATGCTAAATCAAGAGAGATTGAATAATCTGGTGCTGGTACTTCTGTCGGCTCAGGCGCAACCTCAACAACTTCAGTTGGCTCTGGCGGTGGAGGGGGTGTCTCACCTCCGCAAGCTGCCAAAATAAAAGCCAGAATTAGAAATACGAAAACACTTTTCTTCATGGTGTCTCCTTCCCACATAGGGAGATAAGGTGAAGCAAACTTTCATTCACTTCTTTGATTAGGAATACACAATTGGTTTATGAGTGCGCTTTTTGATTGACAGGAAATTCTTCGGTACACTCATCTAACCCTTCCTTGTGTAACAGAAATAGTATACTGCTAATTACTTGAAAATCAAATAACAATTTTGTTATGTGCCCGCTTGCAAGGAGTTTTTGTCTTTGACAAATTCAATAAAACTTTCCCCCTATTCAGCATATAAATCTGAATAACGTATTTTATGTTACGCAATCGCATAAGAAATACGTTAGAACATCATCAACTGCCCTTTTGCTCCTTCCTCTACAGGATCACTGCCAATTTGCTCCTCCCATGTTTGGGCGTTGATGATGGGAATCTCACCCACTGTGCGCAAGAGACGGAATTTGATAAAACGCCAATTCTTTGAAGCTGCGCGTAAGGCAGGATCACGTTTTTGCTTGTAGGCGAGCAATCCCGCCCGTCCGCCGGGGAGCAGGATAATGCTGCGGGAGCGAAAATCGGGGGAGAAGGTCTTGTCTTCAAAGATCTCCTGCACAAGGGCAGAAGCAATCAGATGAAAAATATATACGGGGGCAGTTTTTTCGCCCCAGATGAGTAATTTATCGTTAATTTGCGTGGTCTGGTGTCCCAGCCGCAAGCCAATATCTGTGATGAGGGCACGCATTTCATCCAGATCGGCGTGGCGGGCAGATGGGGCGTCTTTGAAGCGGAGGCTCCAGAGCCCTTTTTCGACATGAGCGTAGGAATCCAGAACGGCGGCGACCAATCCCTTCGATGGGGTCAGTAATCCTGCAAAATGCGGATAAATTTCTTTTTCAATTTCAAATAAATTTTTATTAGGATTATGGCTAAGATAGCGAACGACCGCTTTTTCTACACGATCTGCAAGCGGGATTTCGCTATCCTGGAGTGAAGAAAGCCCCCATAAACCGGTGCTAAGGCTTTTCTCACTGCCCTCGTAGCGAGTAAGCCCTTTATGCGCGAGCAATTCTTCCTCTATCGTTGCGTGGATGCGGTTGAGGGCTTCATCCACTGGCTCTTGCGGCAGAATCAAGTTTTGGGTACGGGCGAATTCGGATAATGCCTGGGCGTGGAGATGTAAATAAGTCGTGGCTTCGCCTCGGACGAGAAGATGATTTTTGACCGCGTATCCCACAGAAAGTTTTTTCTTTTCTCCTTTATCCGCGCGCTCCCAAAGAATTTGAACAGGATCATCCTTCGTGCGCAAAGCAAGGTTTTTTAACGCAAATTTGGGCGAGGCTGCGATCAGTGCTGCGCTGAGAAAAGAGGGTTCGGGCTCGGCGAGCATGGCGAAAAGGGGTGTTTTTTCGGGCAGCACTTTGCTCAAATGACCAAGAGCAGCATGGAGCGCAGAGGCATGCCAGCCCCAATCGTAGCGGCGGCGGCGCAGGCCAACTTTGAAAGGCTCGGCAGCTTCGCGTCCCCAAAGCCATCCTGCCCAAAGCGCAGAAAGGATCCAAAATGCCATATTTGGGCGCGGAACGGCCGTTAGAACGGCATCGAATTTAGGCAGATCTTCGTGGTCGGCAAGGTCTTTTAATTTGCCTTCGTAAAGACATATCCCGCTGCTTTCTGGCGGCAATTCGGGGAAAACGCTCAGGGAAACAGGAGAAAAATCATCTGACCAAAGCGCTATGCCGCGTTCAAGAGCCAGCCATAGATTATGTTCGTAAAATTGGGCTGGAACGCGTAATTGCTTGGGACGTGAGAGTTCATCCGGGTGAGGGTAAAGCGTATTTGCTGCATCACAGGTCGTTAAAAATAGCGCTGTTAATGCCTTCTGGCGCGCGGGTGTGAGCGATAAACTGTCCAGGCGGTTGATTAGCGTTGTCAGCACATAAATGGCGCGGGGCAAATGGGCGCGCAGGGCTTCTTCGGCATATTCACGGTCGGGGTCGCCGAGTGGGGCAACGCGTTCGAGAACACGAGCGCTATGCAATTTTGCACTCGATAGCATATCCAAAGCGCGCTCCGCATCGGTTACGGTTGTTAGCCGCTCACCTTTGTCGCCGCAGTTTTCGCATTTGTAAATTCGTGCAAAGGGCACATCAGCATCTTTGCGCCATACAAATGACTCTGCGATCACCCTTTGGGTACATTTGGCACATTCTGTTTGATATAAATTTTTCAGATGGGATTCAAGATGTGCGCCCCCTTTTTGGGAGATCGCCAAAGCAGCGAGGGCGGCTTTATAATCAGATTCGGCGGGAGGGTTGGCACCCATCTCAAGCAAAAAGCGCGCAATGGGATTATTTGCCGCAACCAAAACGCGATGTCCATCTCGCGCCTGTCTCAAAGCTTGCTGAGGCGAGATCCCAAAAGGGTCAAGCACCCAGACATTTTTCCCTATCTTCCCAGCCAGCCATGCAGCCCCAACCCCCTCCTCGATGGGTGGCAGAAATCGCGCCAAAGGCGTTTCTTTGGCTGATCTCAACCCCGGAATATAGGGAATTTTATTCATCGTTAAGCGTTAGTATACTTTCCCTCCAAGAAAAAGCAAATGGGACAGCAATTTCAAGTATGACTCCGCGAGAAGCGCGCTCTTGCGACGAAGCGGTCTCATTGCCGATGAGATTGCTTCGTCGGATAAAACTCTCCTCGCAAATTCATTTATATTTAGAATTGCTGCAAAAAAGTGATTTGCCCTAAACTCGCCCTTTAAAAATCACGAAAAAAGGAATCGGGAAGAAAAGTGTTGCCATCTTTTTCACACTGAAATGCTTACTGGCAATATCTTGAATATCATAGATATTACGAACATGATAATCGCCAGAATAGGTGGGGCCCGCAAGAAAACGACCGATTTGATAAAAGATATTTTCTGTGGGACCAGAAACGATGATCTCCCCGCCCGGCTTGAGCAGGGAGGCAAGTTCAGCAAAGATCGCATCCAGATCATCGACATGCTCCAGCACATCCAATGCAATGATCAGGTCGAGCGAAGCTTTTTCTATATTCTTATGTGTGTCTGCAAAATGGACATTCTCGGCAAAAGAGATATGTTCTTCAAGACGGCGCAGGGGTGCAAGGTCAACATCAATCGCGTGAACTTTTTTCGCTTTTTGAGAAAGAAAAGGAAGCATTACGCCGCTACCGCAGCCAAAATCCAGAATGCTGTCCAATTTCTCTTTTTTCTCGATCTCTTTCATCGTGCGGGAGATCCGCTCCCAGAAGAGAAAATTCATCAAGGGGTTGGGATTGCTATATGCAGGAAAAGCCGCTTCATCCAGGTTTTCGGTATGCTCAGTTTCCAGTACTTTGCTAGTTGCATCTATAAATTGTGCTTTGTAGTTTTTGAAATCTTTTTTATTCATATTTTTTTGTTCTCCCCCCGTTTACAGGGGGGGAGCTAGAGGGGGCAGTTAAAGCCTTCCGCGCTTACGCATATGCTCTTTTAAAATATCTGCATAAGCAAAAATGGCTGGTACGCCGCCGGAGTGCAGCATGAGAATATTTTGACCTTTTTCCCAATGCTCTGCCTCATAATGGGATAAAAATCCTGAGAAAACCTTTCCCGAATATACAGGGTCAAGCAAAATACCCTCGGCTGTTGCCATTTTTAAGATCGCGTCCAGGCCAGCTTCTGTCGGGTCAGCGTATTCTTTCCCGATGAACTCATCGTAGAGGCGAAATTCGCCACGTGAGCGTTCGGGGTTAACATCCAGCAGTTCGCAAAGGGCAGCCCACCATTTATCGAGATTCGTAAAACACTTGTCAAGAGAACGATTAACGCTGATCCCAAAGAATGGTGCTTCGATGCCTTTTTCTCGGAAGCTCAACATCATTGCGGTGAAAATACCGCCTGTGCCAAAGGGCAAATAAACCGCATCAGGAACAATATCCTGCTCTTCCATTTGCTCCAATGTTTCCAGCGCTCCGCTGATATAGCCCAGCGAGCTATGCGGCGTTGTGCCACTAACAGGAATATAGTGCGGTTTTCGCCCATCTGCTTCAAGTTCTTGAACGAGATCAAGGGCGTGTTCTTCCAGATCCCAATGGTCTTCGGTGTGGATCATTTCCACGCGGGCGCCCATCAGATAGACGGTAAGAAGATTCCCTTGAATAGCATGCCATTGATCGTGGCTGAGCACTACGGCAACATCCAGACCAAGTTGTCGGGCGGCGGCTGTGGTTAAGCGTGCGTGATTGCTTTGCGCGCTGCCACAAGTCACGAGATAATCTGCGCCTTTTTCTATGGCTTGGGCAATTTCATATTCCAATTTGCGGGGTTTGTCGCCGCCCAAAGCAAGATCGGTCAGGTCATCCCGTTTGAGATAAAAATTAAGCCCCAGATCTTCGCTGAGGTGAGGCAAAAATTGCAAAGGCGTTGGAGTGCGGGTTAAATTTTCTTTGGGATATTGCTTTAGGCTTTCTCTAATTTTCATTTTTTCCTTCTAATTCACCATCACAAAGTGTTTTTTTCGGCACAGCCTGCAGGTCGATATTTGCAGCGGCAAGCAGCAGTTGTACGCCGAGCATGACCAGCATCACAGGGATCATGATCGTGCCTGTTGGGGCTGGAATATCCAAATTGAAGTACTTGATCCATTTGACGATGCCAAAGAGCAAGCCAAAAATAAGCATGGGCAATCCGGTCAACAAGTAAATTGATTCCATGCTGAAATCAAAGAGAAAATTCTTGATCAGCATCCTGCGAATAAAGAGATAGATCAATTTGGGTGGGAATTCGAAAAGCGTTTTTCGCACGGAAAGATTTGATTCTTCATCCCGATAAACAGCGGGGTAAGGTACATCCCGAATGACCGCACCGATCAGGTAAAGTTCGCCGAGCATGGATGTTTCAAAGAAATAACTTTTATGCACTTTTTTGAGAGGCAAAAGCCTTAAAGCTTCATGTCGAATAGCAAAAAAACCGTTCGTGGGGTCGAAACAATCCCAATATCCTGTTGCGGCTTTGACGAGAAATCCCAAGCCCATATTGCCGATCTGGCGGATGAAGGGCATGGATTTGAGCGCGTTGAAATCACGAAAACGATTGCCTTTGACATAGTCCGCTTTGCCGCGAATCAACGGTTCTAAAAGTGAACGGGGATCGTACTCGCTCATCTGTCCATCGCCATCGATCTTGAGAATAACTTGCGAGCCGACCTTCAACGCTTCTCTGAAACCAGAGATCATCGCCCCACCCACACCCTGATTTTCAGCGTGTTTAATCAATGTGATGCGTGCGTCTTTGGCTTTAACCTGCTCAACGATCTCACCCGTGCGGTCTGGCGAGGCATCATCGACAACGATGATCCGCCAAATATAGTCGGGAATGCGTGCCAAAGTCTCCGCGATCTGTTTTTCAACTTTATACGCGGGGATGACAGCGGTGACCTTATATTCGGCGAGGTTTAGCTTGGGCTTAGACATTTATCGTTTCGGTAGTGGTTTCAAAGTAAGTGATAGTAGAACGGAGTCCAAGGTCTCTAGACCTTGGCTGGCTGATGTAAAGCCGAAGTCTGGAGACTTCGGACTCCGAATACATTTACTAAAAGTACTATCATCATTTCTTTAGCAAAAGTACTTCATGAGGAGAGAGTGTAAGCGTATTACTGCCTATACTTTTGCGACTTTCTGAAAATAGCACTTCCCATGAATTTGCGGACAAAGTGATTCCTTTTTTCTTCTTACTGAAATTCAACAAGATCAAAAATTCTTCTTCTTCGCTTTTGCGGAGGTATGCCATCACATCTTTGGGCATATCTCCCAACGGGGTAATATCGCCCTGTCGCAAAGTTTTATACTCTTTTCTCAACGCGATCAATTTGCGTGTGAAATTGAATAATGAATTTTCATCGTTTTGCTGTGCAATCACATTTCGTATTTTATGATTTTGGTGTACAGGCAGCCAGGGTTTTGACTTGGAAAAGCCCGCGTTTACAGAATCGTCCCATTGCATAGGGGAACGGCAGCCATCGCGGCCTTTGTTGAAGGGCCAATACTTTTTGCCAGGTGGGTCCATGATCTCGCTGCGTTTTAGCGAAATATCGCGCATCCCGATCTCTTCGCCATAATAGAGGAAAGGTGTACCGCGCATAGTGAGCAACATTGCCATGATGATCTTTACGCGGGCATCATCTTCGCCTTTGCCATAGCGTGTGGCAGGACGGGGAGTATCGTGGTTGCTGAGTACGTAATTGGGGAAGAGTTTTGCTTCTTTGGCGAGGCTTTCCCAGTTTTCTATCGCTTTGAAGAATTTCTCCGGTTTATATTTGCTCCATAGATATTCAAAGTCAAATGCTGCGTGTAACCTTTCTGCACTGTTGTAACGAAGAATTTTCTCGCGTGTGGCGAAGAAAGTTTCACCCACCGCGTAGCGCTCGGGATACTCGTCTAGCATGGCGCGCATTTCTTCGAGTACGGATTCCATTTCAGATCCGTCAATATCGTAAATATGCTCTTGTCTTTCAAAAGCTCTGCGCCCCCAAAGCTTTTTAGGGTTGTCACGAAGTTGTTCATCTTTGAAATAGACATTGAAAACGTCCAACCGGAAGCCGTCTGCGCCGCGCTCAAGCCAAAAACGGAGGACATCCATTTGGGCTTTGCGAACTTCGGGGTTGCGCCAGTTTACATCGGGTTGTTCTTTGACGAACATATGGTAATAATATTGCCCGCGTTTTTCGTCGTAGGTCCAGGCTTTGCCACCGAAGACTGATTCCCAATTGTTGGGGATTTGATCCTGCCAAATGTACCAGTCATGTTTGGGGTTGGAAGAATCAACGCGCGACTGTTGAAACCAGGGATGCTGATCGGAAGTGTGATTCAAGACAAGGTCAAGGATGATCCGAATTCCCCTTTTATGGCTTTCTTCGACTAGTTTGTCAAAATCCTCCAAGGTGCCGAAACGCGGATCTACATCCACATAATTGCTGATGTCGTAGCCAAAATCGGCATCGGGCGTAGGATAAAAAGGAGAGAGCCAGAGGGCATCTATGCCGAGTTCGGTAAGATAATCGAGACGGGCGGTAATGCCAGCAAGGTCGCCATAACCATTGCCATTTGTGTCGTTAAAAGAGCGCGGGTAAATCTGATAAATAACCCCGTCCCGCCACCAAAGATAATCTTCCATGAGCTGTCCTTTTTCTGTTTTTGATGGGGAAAAGTATATCATTCTCTAGTGATATAATCCGCCCATTCAAAAGAAGAGGTGTTTATGATTGATCCTGTTATTTTTTCCTTTAGCATTGGCAGTATAGAATTTGCTCTGCGCTGGTACGGCGTGCTGGTAATGACCGGTGCGCTTGCCGGAACATGGCTGGCAGCACAAGAAGTGAAACGTCGCGGAGAGAACGAAGAATTTCTCTGGGATGCAATTATCATCCTGCTCCCGGTTGGGATATTAGGTGCGCGCCTGTGGTACGTGGCGAACGCGACCCTGGGCGGGAATCCGTACTATATGGATAATCCCGGACAGATACTTAATATTCCTCAAGGTGGCCTGCACTTCTACGGCGGGATGTTATTTGGTGCGGCAGCTCTAATTTGGTTCGCTCGAAAGCACAAACTTGACCTGTGGCTTTTACTTGATTCTTTGGCTCCAGCAGCGTTGGTGGGTCAAGCTGTTGCGAGACCTGCAAATTTCATTAATCAGGAACTCTATGGGCAGCCGACCACGCTCCCGTGGGGTATTCCCATTGATGCGGCGCATCGCCTGGCTCAATACAGCGATATGACTCTCTTTCCAGAGACCACGCGTTTTCACCCTGCTTTTGCTTATGAGATGCTTTGGAATTTTCTTGTTGCAGGTCTTATCATTTGGTGGCTGCGCCGCAATAAAGAAAATGATAAACCCGGCGTAGGCTTTGCGGCATGGCTCGCTCTTGCAGGAATTGGGCGTGTTTGGCTGGAATTTTTCCGCCCCGATCAGCCACGTATCCCCGGTACGGATACAAGTATCACGACCATTGTTGCGGTGGTGATGGCCTTGGCGGGGATCGTTATGCTTTTGGTGCGCTTTAAGAAAATTAGGCTCCCCTTTGCGGAGAATTGGCCTGAGAGATATACAATTGCGCCGCCAAGAGCAGAGCCGGGGGAGAGAAAGCCAAAGAAGCGCGCGAAGCGGCGACAGCGAAAATAACGACGTAAATTTACTCAGATAAAAAGAGATTGGCACAAACCAATCTCTTTTTCTTTCTAACAAGATAAGCTTTTTATCTAATCCACATCATTTCTTTACGAGACCTTCACATTTCTTTGCTAATATGTTTGTGAAAATAAAAACAAAGCTGCCTGACAGTTTACTAAACAAAAGCACCGTTGGTTGAGTAGGCGATGCTTTTCGCTGTATCGAAACCAACAAGCTTGTTTTGTGGTTTCGATACGACCCGAAAAAGCATTCGGGCCTACTCAACCACCACCTATAAAAAAATGTCAGGTCGCTAGAATAAAAACAAAGCCTATTATCTTTATCAACAAGGTACGTGTAATGGAAAAAAAAGCTACTATCTCAGCACAAACTCGGAATAACTGGTGGATTGATTTGGCTTTATTCGCTAGCGGAATCGCTGTGTTTTTCTCATCCATTTATTTTCTGATTCTGCCTGTAGGTGGTTATCAAGGTGGGCGTAATCCTTTCTACGGGATTATCATTCTCTTTGCCCGCCATACTTGGGGTGATATACACATTTGGGGAGGTGTTGCCATGCTCGCAATTGCTGCTTTACATATCCCTCTCCATTGGTACTGGATTGTCAACATGACAAAACGAGTATTCAAAATAGCTATGGGGCAATGCAAAAGCATGAACGCGTGCGGCAAATTTAATTTGGCAATTAATGCTCTGCTTGGCTTGAGCGGATTGATCACAGCATTTAGCGGTCTTTACTTTTTGCTAATTCCTGGAGCTTCCCACAACTCATTTCTTGCAGACCCAAGATGGCTTTTCCCTTTAGCAACTTGGGATTTCATCCACACTTGGTCTGGAGTGATAATGATCGCAGTGGTGGTCTTGCATCTTGATATTCATTGGAAATGGATCACAAAAGTGACAAAAAAAATCTTCCTGAGCATTGTTCAAACTGTTGGCTCCCTGCCTAAAAAAGAGTCTGCCAAATTTTCATAAGGAGCAGGAAATGTTAAAAAGATTTGCCTTCTGGACTCTCTATCTCATTTTTGTTGGCGGTCTCATTTGGGCTGCGATCAACCGCACCTCATCAATACAGACAGAGAATGGGAAAAATAATGACTATAATCCAACACAAGAAATGATCGAATCCGTTTTCAAAACCCCAATTTCCTCTGAAAATGCCCAAGATACTCACACGAGCGAAAAGACTTGGGAAATCTTGAGCGCCAAAATTAACACGTTCAGCAATCGTGGCGCAACCCTAATACTTGAAAATGGATTGACCATTTCCTTAAACCCCCGCTCATGGCGCTTTGCCCAAGAGCAAGGGCTTCAGGCCCAATTGGGAGACTCACTACTTTTGACAGGTTTCTATGAGAGCGAAGAGAAATTTGAAGTTGCTCATCTCAGGAATCTGGATAATGGTACAGTTGCCCAAATTCGAGATGGAGAGGGACACCCGCTATGGGCAAGTGGAGGGAATGGAGAATAGGTCTCACCCTTGATTTTGGCTTGCTTCCGTACCCCCAACTATACTCACTAGTATAGCTATATCACTAATCTGCAGCTTCGAGGGCGGGTTCGATCTCGACTGGCGCTGACTCGCGTTTGTCGAAGCCGAATCGCTCGAAAATGTCAGAGAAAGTATTGATGATGCCTTCACGGGTATAGCCCATTTCTTCGTAAGAGTAATCATGGGCGCTGCGGCGCGCTTCGGTGGCTTTGATGCCTTCCATAAAAGCATCCGTCAAGGTGGGGTAATCCTTGTAGCCAAACTGTTCGTAGAATCTATGTACCACGCCGATGGGGTCGTTGATCAGGTCACGGTAGGGCAAAATTAGATGATTTGCAGAGGGGTTTTTATCCATGTAGCTGAGCGGATAACGATACCAATGCTGAGAAAATTCGCAAATTTCATCTACGTAGATATATTTTTCTGCGGGTTCGCTGAAGACGTTCCAGGCGTAGTTGAGCCAGGATACGGTCGAGGGGAGCATATCCAGCGGATTGCGGGCTAGATAAATGATCCGCGCATCGGGGAAGAATTCCTTGAGGGTGGATATTTTTGCGCTAAAAGATGGGTTTTTGGAGACGAAATAGGGGGCACCGGTCGCGTATAAATGGCGCTGGAGCATCGACTTGTAGAATGCCATGATCCTGTTCTTTTCGTCAGGGGGCAAGTCTCGGTCGAAGTATTGGTACGGAGGAAGTGATCCCAAAAAAGGGAAAAGGTAGACAACCATAAAACTTGACCAATTGTGCAGGAGGATATTTTCATCTTCCTCCGGTTCAAAGAAAGAGATGGGGTGAATATCGACTCTTTGCAATCCGATCTGGTCAATTTTCTTGATGGCTTTATAAATAGGGCTTCCGATAAGGCTATCTATTTTCTTGAGTAATTCGACGATCTTTCGTTGAGTAACGGTGGGGGCGATGTAGATATCCCAGGTGCGCATGCTAGTGAAATTTCTTTGGTCATGGGAAAGCAAACGGTGGAGGAAGGTAGAGCCGCTGCGATAATTGCTGAGGATAAAGAGCGGTTTTTCGACGGGATGATTTTTATAGGCAGGGAAGAATATCTCATCCAGGCCGAGGCAGATCCAGGTAAAGATCGTGACGGGAATCCAGACTATATAAAAAAGGGCGAGGAAGATAAGGCGTTTTTTTGTGAGGCGTCCCGGCGTATTGGCGGTTTTAACAAAGGAGCGATAGGTCATACGCCAGAAAAGACTAAAATTGTAGATCATAAGAGCGGTCTCTTTTCGTATTTTTTTAAAAAATTTCTTTTGTTTATAGCTGGGGGATTCTATCAGGTGCGGGCGAATTAGCAAAGAGTGATAGACAGCTTGCTAAAAGACTGCCATAATTGGCTGATATGAAATTAAGGAGAAAATAATGATCAAAGTTGGCGATAGTGCTTCTATAAGCAAGAGCTTTAGCGATGCTGATGTACGCAAGTTTGCCGAAATTTCAGGCGATAAAAATCCCGTTCATTTAGATGAGGAATATGCGGCGAAGACACAATTTAAGAAAAGACTTGTGCATGGTATCTTAGCGACGGGGTTGATCTCGGCTGTGTTGGGGACTGAATTGCCGGGCGAAGGGTGTATTTATCTCAGTCAGAGTATTAACTTCCGTGCGCCGGTTTTTATTGGGGATACTGTGACAGCGACAGTGACTGTGATCAAGGTACGCGAGGATAAGCCTATTATCACTTTGGAGACGGTCTGTAAGAATCAGGATGATGTGGTGGTTATTGAGGGAGAGGCGGTTTTGTTGGCGGGTAAATAAAACACGCTCAATTTGAATCTGGATGGTAAGAAGAGTATATATTGGCTAGGGAGACAAAATGAATGCAAAAAAAAGCTATGCAATAATTTCATCTTTGCTTATCTTATTTTTAAATGCTTGCAGTGCAGAGCGAAAAGGTTGCTTACCTCCACCAGATGATTTTCTCGAAACCGACTTGGTCGGTATATGGTGGGTAGGATATGTCAGTTCTCCAAGGGTGGACGACTATCTTGAAATTAGAGCAGATGGGACTTACAAGCAAACCATCTATCTCGAGCATTCCAGTATCCCATCTGTATACTACGAAAGTGACTGGCTGCCATGGTGGATCGAATACTTTGATGATGGCATTCCCTATCTCCACCTGGAAGGCTTGCGCCTATGTGCACACGATCCAAGTATAAGTTGTGACCAAGTAGGAGGGGGAGAAAAGGATTGGAATGCTTTTAATCAAAACGAGTGGTACGACTATTGTCGTGACGAATGGTTACTCCAAAAAGATGAAGGAATTGTGCTTGTGTTGGGAGCAGTCTATGATGATTGGACGGATGATGGTATTGAGCTAGCTGGATTATCAGCCACTCCATTGGATACCTGGATTTATCGACTACAAGGACCAGATGCTTTTACTCAGGTTCTCGAAGATAGTTTGTCAGATAAAAGTATATTGACGGCTAAACCGTGTGAAGCACCTTGCTGGTATGGGCTGGAGACAGGTTTTTCTACGAGAACAGATGTTATAAATGTAATTTCTTCCTTGTCATTTATAAACCCTGATGTGGTAGTTGAAAAACCTTGGGGAGCTTGGCGTTCTTGGGATCAGTCACAACAAGAGCTAACACCTACAACCTTGCTTTTTGGATGCACTCAATCAAATGCCTGGTGTGCCAGTATAGAATTTGTAGATGATGTGGTAGTAAGAATTACTCTATTTCCAAGAAACTATCCTCTTACATTTGAAAAAGTAGTATCATCTTTGGGAAAGCCTGAATATTTTCAAATTTTTTATACACAACCAGAGGAACAGATGGATTGTGATATTAGTTTGGAATGGACTAACCGTAACATTGAAATATATAGCAAAAATGTGGATTGGGAGTTGTGTTCACAAATAAGAGAAGACAGAGTAGTTCCAAACCTTTTGGTACACGAAATAATCTACAGTGACGCGAGGGATATAACTTTCATACAAACCCCTGAATCTGGCAGAGATTTTCCTTGGGCTGGATTTGCCCAGCCATAAAAAATAACTTTTACTCGTGAAATTCTTCAACCTGGTAGGTGAGGACATCCAGTTTTTTGTAGCGCCAGGCATCTTTGGGTAGCCCCATTTTTTGACAAAGGTGATCTAGGAATTCTTCTGCGTCGGGGAGTTGCTCCCATACTTGGGGCAGATAGGTTGCTCGTCTATGCCCATCCTTTAGGATAACGCCGTCTATATTTGGACGTAATTTGCTGAGAAGGTCTTCAGCGTTTTCATAATCAAGAGGAAAGGGAGAAGTTAAACGCGATATCTCGATCTCAATTTCTGTTAATTCATCTGCTTTTACAGGTGGGAAACGTGGGTCGTTCAGGGCAGCGGCGATGGCGTGCTCCTGCACATCTTCGGCGAGGGGACGGTAGGCTTCGAGGGTGCCGATGCAGCCGCGCAAGCGTCCGCTTTTGGTGAGGGTGACGAAGGTTGCTGAATCTGCTTGAAGATGAGGTGTTTCTGCTTTTAACGGAGGGAGCTTTTCTCCGCGCAGTTTTGCCTCGAGGCTGCGTCGAGCGAGTTTTAATAAGTTTTCTTTCTCTACGGAGGTGAGAGAGTCTGTATCCATAAGGGAATCCAGTTGAGGGTTAAGAGCGACCCGCAAACTCCAAAAGCGTGGAATTTAGGGGAGGGGCTTAGCGCTCCTGTCCAATTTTTTGATAGTTCTGATTAAAGTAGAGCAGGGGTTCGCCATCTTCTTGTGAGCGGGTGTCTGCTATCTCGGCGATGAAGAGGGTGTTGGTGCCACAGGCTATTTCTTGCGTGACACGGCAATCGAAGAAAGTAAGGCCGCCAGAGATGAAAGGGGCGCCGCTGGAGAGTGTTTCAATATCGAGGTCTGCAAAGCGATCTTCTGTGTCGGGAATACGGCCAGCAAATCGGTTTGAAATTTCTTCCTGATCTGCGGCAAGGATGGTCACGCCAAAGTGTCCGGCAGCGCTAACAAGCGCGTGTGTGCGGCTGGTTTTATATAGGGATACAGAAATAAGTGGGGGATCAAGCGAAAGAGAAGTGAAAGAGCTAACAGTCATGCCGTGCCTTTCTCCATTATGCGATGCGGTAACGATGGCTATTCCGCTTGCCCAATTGCGCATGGCTTTGCGGAGGTCTTCGGGGGTGATGGTCATTTTTTTCTCCTGTTTTTTCTTCATCATACTTGTACAGATAGGGAGCGTCAAGCTGAATTCCTACTTTTTTTGTCCGAAATCTTTCCTTGCTAGTTTTTTAGAAAATAAGGTACTATTGAATATGTAGGTTTTAGTGTTTTTTGCGTTTTATGTGAAATAGGTTTTTGTCTATCATTTTCGTTTTCCAGACTTGCATTGCACTTAGCAAGTGCGTTGCAAGTCGGATTTTCAAGTAAAACACGGCTTGCAAGACCCGATGTGCAACGCATCTGTTAGATGCAATGCACATCTAGCGGTCAATTTTACATAAGGCGTTTTTTATTCCGGAGAGGTATTTTTGAGCGCAGAAAGTAACCGCCAAGGGAATCCGAAAGGAAAAAGGGATACGACACCGCGCGTTTTGCCTGTGGTTCTGGGGGCTGCATTTTTGTTGGCAACTCTCTTCACCGCCTGGACCCCGGCGGGACTTTTTTCAGGCAACCTTTCTGAAAAGATGACCCTTATCCTGACCAGCCAGCCTGAAGCAAATCCAACCACTGATGCTGCTTATCCACAATTGCATATCGGGATCGTTTCAGGACATTGGGGCTATGATTCTGGCGCAGTTTGTCTCGATGGGAACGGTGAAGTAACCCTCACCGAAGCAGAATTAAACCTAAGGATCGCTACCATTGTTCAGCAAAAATTAACCCAGAGCGGTTTTCAGGTAGACTTGCTGCAAGAATTCGACACACGTCTGGATGGCTATAGTGCTGTTGCCCTGGTTTCTATTCATAATGATTCTTGCGCCTATGTAGATGAAAACGCAACAGGATTTAAGCTCTCAGCCGCGATGGATACTCGTGACTATAACCGTGCTGCCCGCTTAACTGGATGTTTGCGTGACCGCTACGGACGTGTTACGAATTTGCCCTTCCACTCTGGTAGTATCACAACCGATATGCGTGAGTACCACGCTTTTTCCGAGATCAACGACTCGACTATTGCGGCAATTATCGAAACGGGCTTTATGAATCTCGACCGCGATATTTTGACCCAGCACCCGGAAGTGATCGCAGAGGGGATCGTGCAGGGTATTGAATGTTTTGTGAATAATGAAAGCGTTGAACCTACGCCCGTTTCTACGCTGCCGGTAATAGCCACTCAATCGCCATGACCACAAATCAGCAAGCGGCAAAAGAATCCATCCGACGTTCACGCGCTGCCCTGCGTAAGGGAGATAAAGATTCTGCGCGCCGTTGGGCGGAAAAAGCTGCTTCGCTTGCACCACAACTTGAAAAACCCTGGCTGCTTTTAGCGGCAACATCTCGTCCGCAAATAAGCCTTCGTTATCTGGAGCGGGCACTAGCGATAAATCCACAAAGTAGGGCTGCTCAAAAAGGAGTATTGTGGGCAAAAAGACGACTCGAACCACAGGTTGAAATAACGCAGCCAATACCCGTCATAAAAGAGAATGTAGTTCCTCCGAGCAAGAATGCGCATGGCGGCATCCTTCAAATTCATGCTATTGAAGCTGAGGAAACTCAGCCGATCAAAAAAGTTGCCAAATCCGTCCATGAAACGCAGCCGAATATAGCTCTTCAGCCGAGAAAAAAATCGCGACGATGGCGGCAGTCAGTGCCGGCGTTGCTAATGACGGTCGTTATAGTATCTCTGGTTTGGGCATCCATGCCGCGCATTTCTTCTTTTGCGGCGGCAATGCAGGCGACTGCTACAGCAACTTTGAGTAATGAGCATTGGGGCGAAGCGGATATTGCAAAACCGACCTATACCCCAACCGCAACATCAACGCCTACGCCCACGCTAACGCCAACGCCTACATTTACCCCGACCAATACGCCTATTCCCACGAAAACGGCGCGTCCGGCAAATACGGCTGTCCCTGCTGCCTCCTCGCAAGAGGATAATGTAGTCTGGGGACAAAAATATGTGCTTGTAGATATTTCCGATCAGCATCTTTATGCTTATCAGGGAGATACACTGGTTTATAGTTTTGTCGCTTCTACAGGAATGAACAACGCCACAGCAACGGGAAGTTTTAGCGTGCTGAACAAGATACCCAGCGCATACGGCGCAACATGGGATATATGGATGCCAAACTGGCTCGGCATTTATTGGGCAGGAACGATGCAAAATGGCATTCATGCTTTACCGATCATGTCAAATGGCGCAACACTTTGGGCAGGTTATTTGGGCTCCCCTATCTCTTATGGATGTGTAGTGCTCGGTTCTTATGAAGCACAATTACTTTATAATTGGGTCGATATAGGCACACCGGTGGATATAAGATGGTAAACGAACGAGAAAATCAGGCAAGTGAAGCATTACAGCAAGCGCGAGCAGCGTTAAAAGCCGGCAACAAAAAAGCCGCTTACTCCTGGGCAAAACGTGCTGCAAAAACAATGCCGGAAATTGAAGATTCCTGGCTTATCCTTGCGGCTGTCTCCAGACCTGAGACGAGTATCAAATATTTGCAGCGGGCCTTACAGATCAACCCCAATAGCCAGCGCGCGAAAAAGGGGATGGCATGGGCAGAGCGGAGATTGTCTCCACAAGGGAAACACGCTCAGCGCAAGAGCGTAACGCAGCAATCCATCCCGGAGAAGAAGAAAAGCAGACTTCCCATCTTCCTCTTTGGTGGGTTTTTACTCCTTTGCATTATCGGCGTTTCCTTTTTAGCATTGAATACATCCCCTGCCATGGCTCTCTTTGGCGAAGCGCCCACAGCAACGCTGGCCGTGACAGAACAACACTGGGGCGAGGGGATGATCGCAAAACCGACCTATACACCTTCTCCGACCGCAACCTTTACCCCTACCCCGACCTTTACACCAACGCCCACATTTACCCCTACACCGACCTATACTTTTACGCCAACGCCCACCTATACCCCGACGCCAACGCTTACACCTACGATCACAAACACCCCGCTCCCGACAAATACTTTTTTGCCAACCAATACGCCGAAACCCGCTCCCACAACGGCACCTCCTGTCAGTGGTGGCAAACATTGGATCGATGTTAATCTCAGCCAGCAGCGTGTTTATGCCTATGCCGGCGATACGCTCATCAATTCTTTTATCGTTTCAACCGGCACATGGCAAACACCCACCGTTACAGGTACCTACTATATTTATGTCAAATATCCTTCAACCACAATGGCGGGCGCTGATTACTATCTGACCAACGTGCCCTATGTGATGTATTTTTATAAGGGATATGGTTTTCACGGCACATATTGGCATAATAATTTTGGCACGCCCATGTCTCATGGCTGTATCAACTTGCGCACCGATCAGGCAGAATGGTTATATAATTTCTCACCAGTTGGCACTATGGTAAAGATCCACTACTAATATCCAAAGTCTCCTGACTTTGTCTTTTCCAAAAAATGACCCCTTTCTCGGATTTTCTCTCCCGACGCGATTTCCTTAAACTAGCAGGGCTAGGCTTTGCCTCTGCTTTTCTTCCGACAGGATTAACGAAAGCGCACGCAGCATCTGGCTTGCTACCGGATCAGGAAGGAAGAGTCACTGAAACCAATATCCAACTCTTCGAGAAACCCAGCCCCAAGGCTGCCCCTACAAAAGAAGCCTGGCAAGACATCGTTCTCCCTATCACAGGGATTGCCCTCAGTGATGATGAAACATCACATAATCGCATCTGGTATAAAATGGGAGAAGATGGTTACGCCTACTCTGGTAATATTCAGCCCGTCCTTACACGCCTGAATAAACCTGTGCACGCACATCCAAAAGAAGGAAGCCTCGTCGAAGTAAGCGTTCCCTATACCGATGCGCGCAGCGAGCCAAAAGAAGATGCCGAGCTTGTTTACAGACTTTATTACGAAACCACACACTGGGTCGTTGAAACGATCGTTGTTGAGGATACACAAAAAGTCTGGTACTTGCTTCGTGACGATAAATGGAACGACAAAAAATACTATGTTCTTGCTTCTCATTTACGGATCATTCCCAGTTCAGAGCTTGCGCCCATCTCCCCCGAAGTTCCTGAGTATAAAAAATCGATAGAAGTGCGTCTAAGACAACAGATCGTTGTGGCTTATGAAGGCACTCATCCTATTTTTGCGACGCGCGCTGCCACAGGAGCACGCTTTGCAGATGGAAAATTCTTCACACCACAAGGCATCTTTAAAACCTACTACAAACGTCCCAGCCGACATATGGCTGCCGGAAATCTCGCCAATAGCGGATATGATCTTCCCGGCGTTCCCTGGGTACTTTATATTACCGAAAGTGGGATTTCCTTTCACGGCACTTACTGGCATAATGACTTTGGACATCCACGTAGTCATGGCTGTATCAACCTTGCGCCCCACGCCGCAAAATGGCTCTATCGTTGGACAGCCCCTGTTGTGAAACCAGACAAGGAATTTGTTTATGGCTTCACAGGAACGCATGTAGAGATCATTGAATAAAAAACTATACAAGGCATTTTTTTATGACCGAAGCAGAACTGAACAAGATCACATTCACTCTCATCGTCTTGATGGCCATCTCCGCCCATCACATCTATTTTGGCAGAAATATTCCCAAGTGGTCGTGGCGGCTATCCATTCTTTTTTCCATTATCGCGGGGATGTTCTTGGGCTTTGTCATGGCATATTTCCCCAGCAGTCTCATTTTGGGGAGCGTCGCATCCGTGGTCATCTTTGTGGTCAACCTTTTCGTACGCAGCATTCGCAATAGACAAGATGATTTTTTTATAAAGGAAGAAGAGTAGGAACGTTCCTATAGAACCGACTTGCAACGCACTTCAAAAGTGCAATGCAAGTCTAATATCAAAAAATGAAAAACTTACCATCCACTTTTACTCGTAGAGATTTTCTGAAATTCAGCGCGGCTGGCACGCTAGGCTTGTTAATGTCAGAACTAGGTCTTAACAAGGTCCTCGCTGGCCCTCCTCCCCTTCAGCAGCAAGGGCGTACAACCTGGAGCAGTCTTACCATTTACGACAAGCCCTCCTTTAGCGGCAAAGTGCTCAATCTTTATGGCCGGGACGTGATTCTGCCCATTAGCGAGACATTGTATATCGAAGGCGAGCACGCCTATAATCACGTTTGGTACCGCATCGGAGATGAGGGTTTTGCTCACTCGGCATATCTCCAGCCGGTTTTCACCTCCTACAATCTCCCCGTTCTTGATATCCCCACCGAGGGTGTGCTGGCAGAGATGACTGTCCCCTTTATGCCCATCCGTTTAGGTGCGGGATATTACTTCAAAGCCAAACGCCGCTATTATTACGGCACAACCTATTGGGTCGATCAAATTGTTCAGGTGCCGGATGATGGAACATATTGGTATCGCATTTTTGATAATCTGACCAAAGATCATTTCTTTGTCCCCAGCTATTGTCTGCGGATTGTCCCTGACGAGGAGCTTGCCCCCATTTCCCCGAACGTGGCGCCCGAAGAAAAACATATCTACGTTGATATTGAAACACAAACAATGGTGGCTTACGAAGGCGATGTACCTGTGGCGACATCTCTCGTCGCCAGTGGATGGGGCGGTACACCCACGCCTGTTGGCACTTTTAGTACCTATCATAAAGCGCCCACTGTTCACATGACAGGCGGTGCGGGAGATGCCAATAACTATGATCTGCCTGGCGTTCCCTGGGTATCTTTCTTCACAGGCAATGGCGATGCTTTTCACGGCGCATATTGGCATAACGATTTCGGCGACCCACGCAGTCATGGCTGCATTAACACCCCCGATAATGTGGCGAAATTCATCTATCTGTGGTCAAATCCCTACGTCCCGCCAGGAGAAGATTATCTTCATCTCCCCGGTGAGGGCACGCGGGTAGAGGTTGTTGATAATAGAAAATAATGAAAGTGGCTAAACCGGTGTGTTTGCCCAAGAAGACTGCCTCGCACCTAAAATCAACGCGCATTGCTTTGTCGTTTAGATTCAGTCTTTTTATCGGCGCTTTACTTATGTCACCGTGCGAGGCAGCCTTTTTTCACATACCTTTTTAATCCCCTAGCTAAAGGAGTAAGATCATGTATTCAGCTTTTATGCACAGTAAATATCTGCTCAAACGACAAGCAATTGCCCTTCAAGGCAAATTCCGTTTCTATGACCCTAACGGATCTTTGGTCTTGTTCAGCGAACAAAAAATGTTCAAATTGCGCGAAGATATACGCGTATATTCAGACGAATCCAAATCACAAGAAGTGCTTACTGTTAAAGCCCGCCAAATAGTGGACTTTTCTGCCGCCTACGATGTGGTGGACGCGACTACAAATGAGCATGTCGGCACCCTTCGCCGCAAGGGATTAAAATCCATGCTCCGCGATGAATGGGAGATCCTGAATCCCGCAGGTCAGATAATCGGCTCACTTTTTGAAGACAGTATGGGGCTTGCTCTTGTCCGTCGTCTTCTTGTCTCGCTCATTCCCCAAAACTATGATATCAGTGTCGGGCAAAGTGTTGTTGCAGACTTAAAACAACGCTTCAACCCTTTCCGCTACGAGCTTGATCTGGATTTCAGCATGGACACCGCCAAGCAACTCGATCGCCGCCTCGGCATCGCAGCCGGGATATTGCTCGCCGCTGTAGAAGGAAGACAATCTTAAGATGGCTAATGCTCCCCTTTTCGCTGGTCTCGTTGTTGACGAGTTTGACCGCGCAGTAGAAAGTACAATGGTCGGCTCTGAACCCTGCTACGTTGTGGACGATAATGGCTTTCGGCGTCACATCCCTGCAGAGCAAATTGATCGTCAAATCTTGGATAAAATGCGCGAACAAATTGAAGGCCATGAGGATATTTTAGGAGAACAAACAGCCAAAATGCTCGGACAAGATGATATTTTCTCGCGTGCGATGATCCAGAAGCAACTCGAAAATATTGACGAGCAATTTGAGAAAATTCTCGAGAGTGGTATCCCAACCGAAGGGCGCAGCTATATGGGCATGATGGGATTTAAGATCGTCATCAATGTGCATGGCGAAGTGATCCACTTTGAGCAGCCCAGCGGCTTGCCCGACGACGAGTAGTTTACAGGACTTTCTCGCTCTCCCCCAATTTCTCGATTTGGAATTTGGGGGAGGTGTTCTTTAAGGTAGAGGGGGTATAATCTCGCCATGATCCTTGTTACAGGCGGTACAGGTTTTATCGGGCGGGCGTTGGTACGCCAACTTGTTGAAGCCGGTCACGAAGTCCGCACCCTTATTCGTCCCTCTCCTCGTAGCCCACGATTGCCTCAAGGCGTCCCTGTCGAAGTCGCAGTGGTCAGCCTAAATGATTTGCGTGGTCTGCGTGCCGCGCTGCGTGGTGTAGACTATATCTATCACCTTGCGGGTGGAGAGAGCAGTGCCCAACTCTTTGAAACCGATGTAGAGGGGACAAAAACACTTGTCCAGGCTGCAGCGGGGTCAGGTGTCCAGCAAATCATCTATCTCAGCCATCTCGATGCTGACAAATCCTCTGCATTTCCTGTATTGAGAGCCAAGGGACTTGCTGAAGAACATATTCGCAGCGGGGATACGCCCCATACAATTCTCCGTTCATCCATTATTTTTGGGCCAGAAGATAATTTCACGACGACGATCTCTCGTTTGGCACAAATTTCCCCGGGGATTGTTTTTTTGCCTAATAAAGGCGAAACTTATTTGCAACCACTTTGGGTAGAAGACCTGGTCACCTGCCTGCTCTGGTCCCTGGAAAACCCCGAACTGGAAAACCAAACACATACAATCGGTGGAAGCGAATATTTTACACTGCGCCAGATTTTTGGAATTGTCTTGGCTGCAACCAATCGAAGAAGACTCATCCTGTCTGCATCAACCCCGATCCTGCGCGTGACCAATCTTACGCTCAAAGCCGCATTCCCAAACTTCCCTATTTCTGGCTTTTTCCTCGATTACCTTGCCACAGACCGCACCTGCGAAACAGATTCTTTACCACGCATTTTTGGCTTAATGCCCGCTCGCTTTACCTACAGGTTAAATTACCTAAGCAGGGAAAGCTGGTTGGCTAAATTGCGTACAAAGCTGAGTAAAAAATAACTTCTTCCTATTGCATAATCAAGAGAGATATTTGAGAAGAATCTTGCGAGAGTTGATCCAAAACACCAGCATTCTCTTGAAAACAACTCTCACAAGGTTGATTTACTAGAATTATATTATTTGAAAATGCCTATGTCTCCAAAGCCTTCTTATCAAATCCGTATCCTCGAAAGTGCCGACGAGCTATTGCCTATTGGAAAATTGACCGATGAAATTTGGCGTGGCGGTGCGCAAGATATTGTCCCCAACCACATGCTCACCGCTTTTGTTCATAATGGCGGCCTTGCCATTGGCGCATTTGAAGAGGATAAAATGATCGCCTTCGCCTTTGGCTTCCCCGGCTTATATCAGACCCCAGATGGATTAAAAATCAAACATAGCTCACATCAAATGGGTGTTCATCCGGCGCATCGTGGCAAAAATATCGGCTTTGCGCTCAAACAGGCTCAATGGCAAATCGTGCGCCAACAGGGGCTTGACCTCATCACCTGGACTTACGACCCCCTCCTTAGCCGCAACGCCTATCTCAACATCGCCCAACTTGGTGCGATCTGTAATACCTATAAACGCGATGAGTATGGCGAGATGATCGATGGTCTCAATGCAGGTGTTGCCTCCGACCGTTTTCAGGTCGATTGGTGGCTGAATACACCGCGTGTTTTTCAACGATTGGATACAGAGGATCATATCGCATTGGATTTAGAAAGTTATCAAGCAGCCGAAGCGCAAATGCTCTACACCTCCGAAACAAACGTGGATTTAGGCTTGCTGCTTGCTCCCGAACATTATTCTCCCCCAAACAGTAAACTCATCCTCCTCCAGATCCCCAACGATTTCTACAAACTCCGAACAATCGATCTGCCCTTGGCAAAAGACTGGCGCTTCTTCACCCGCGAAGTTTTTGAAGATCTTTTCAGCGCAGGCTATATCGTTACCGACTTTATCTATGACCGCAGCGAAGCGACCCCTCGCAGCTTTTATCTCCTGACCGATGGGGAGAGCACGATAGGGTAATAAAATAATCAACAAGCCTACTCAAGTGTGACTGATTTTGCGAGGAGGGTGCACTTCCGACGAAGCAATCTTAAAGTAATGAGACCGCTTTGTCGCAAAAACATGTTCCTCGCGGAGGCATTCTTCTTGATGCTGAATAGTTACGAGTATAGCAACTAAAAAGACCTCGTTTCATCTAACGGAACAAGGTCTTTCTGATTGAATAAAACTTGCTAACAAAACTGACAGGCTTCACAAGCTTTTATAAAACGTAGGAGAGGAAATGCGTTTTATCGGGAGTTTGCCTCATGAAGACCTGTCAGATTTTGACTATCTTTTTCTTTTATCGCCACGGGGGTTGATTATCATCACTTGATTGGGCCGTCATGCCTACAGGATGATAAGTCGGCTCACTACGAGAACTACGTGTTTCAGAACGCTGAGAGGGTGATGCAGAGAAGGCAGTTTGCTGTTTTGGGGCAGGTCTAAAGCTTTGGGTTGCCGGACGACGTTTAGTAGTCACAGCAGGGCGGCGCTTAGTCTTTTTATAAGTTTTTTGGGCAAAAGGTTTATCTGCCATAGAGAAAATACGCTCTCCCGCAATCGAGAACGCACCAATAATTAGAACACGTGTTAGCCAGACCATAGCTGCAACGAAAATGGGAACGCCTTTAACAAGTGTGGCCTGTGAAACTACAGCACTGCCAATTGCGGGGTTCTGAACCATCGCAACAGAGACGCCCCACCAGGTAAGCATCGCATTCATTGCCGCGGCAAGAAGCCAGGCTCCAAAAAGATACCAAACTTCGGCTGGCTCTTGGTCTCCTTGTTCAGGAGTAAAAAGACGGGCAACACCTGCAAAATCAATGCCGCAAAAGGCCAGGGCCAGGATAGTTGCCCAACGTACGCCGAGAAAACGCAGTTCGCCCAAGAGATCTCGCAGAGCAAAATCTGTTGAACCAAAATTGAATATCTCAAAAGAAAGTAGGGCGCCGAGTAGAATGTAGCCAAAAAGCTGCCCGCGCTGGAGATTGCTACTTGAAAGACTTGAGAATGGTCGAGTTGAAGATTTATTCATGGCTGCCTCCTTATAAGAACACCATGTGGAAGGGTATAGCTAATGTAGCTATACTATAGAACAATTGTTCTAAAGAGTCAAGAGGCAATCCATTGAAATTACGTTACAAAGCAAAAAGCTGCTTGTCAATTCTGAATCGACAAGCGGCTTTTGGTAGTGGTTTAGGCTAAATACCCTATCTATGGGTTTTGAATTTTGAGAAAAAGTCCATTCATGCGAAAATCCTTGCGGATCAAGCAAAGGAGCCTACCCATGAACAGACAAA
>CAZOOX010000040.1:28696-30178 GCA_964581545.1 uncultured Anaerolineaceae bacterium | reverse complement strand
CGAGGCAGAAGGAGTACTCCTGAATCGCTTTGCTCAAAAAGTTGGCTTACAGATCAGTGAAGATTTTGAAACACTATGTGTTTTTCCGAATATCCCCGACAAACAAGTGCAGGAAAGCCGCCTAAAGCGTGAAGCAGGAGAATCTCGATGGGCAGGGCGGGAATTACTCAAAGAGGATGCGGAAGCTGCTTGGAGCGCCTTGCTCCCTACCAATCCATTACCAAGAGCAGAGATCGAGAGAGTACGACGCGTCTTCAGTCCGGAGATCATAGTCCCCAAGAGTATGACGGTGCGGGGCAAGACCGAGGCAGAGCGCAAGCTGGGGCTGGAAGATTACTTGCTGGATTACGATCAGGAACAGGCGGTGAAAGCCGAACTGGAACTGCCCCCTGAAGGGCAACGCTTGAGTACTGACTTTCGCCTGAATATCATCAATGGGGTAGCGGGTAGTGGCAAGACGCTGATCCTGCTGTATCGCTTGCGTTTGCTGGCACACCAATATCCCAACAAGAAATTTCTTGTGCTGACCCATAATCGCCCCTTGATCCGTGATATGGAAAGCCGTTTTGCCCGACTGACCGGGAGAGATGAATCTACCAATGTTGAGTGGGATACCTTTCAAGGCTGGTGTTACCGCCATTGGCCGCCGGAGCCTGCCTGGGTGCAGCCCCTTTCCATGCAGAAGCGAGACTATGAACTTAAAGGCGTCTGGCAAAAACATCTGGCAGATACGGCGGTCTCAGTGGAGATGTTCAAGGACGAGATCGACTGGCTCAAGGATCAGCAGCCGGTTTCCAGAAAGATGTACCTGGAGATTGATCGCCGTGGACGTGGCTTTGCCTTGATAAAAACAATGCGCGAGCGCGTCTTCAATGCGATTATCGAATACCAGCAGCGTTTGGATGCGAAAGGTCGACTGGATTGGGGCGATGTCCCGCGTGTGGTCTGGCGCTATATGCAGGAACACCCTGAATATTTCCCCGGCTATGATTTCATCCTGGTGGACGAAGCGCAATTCTTTGCCCCGCTCTGGTTCGATATTATCAAGCGGGTATTACATTCAGGCGCATCCCATCTCTTTGTGGTGGCGGACCCTACCCAGGGCTTTCTGGGACGCGGCGCTTCCTGGAAGTCTTTGGGGCTGGATGCGCGCGGGCGATCGCAGCATTTGAAACGCAGCTACCGCACGACAAGGCAGATCATGGAGTTTGCGACGCTCTTTTATCGTCAGCGCCTACCTGAAGAGCGCGATGATGACATCCTTGCGCCTGATATGCTCCGAATGCCCGAAGGGGTTTTGCCACAAGTGATTTCGGTGCCGGCTGCACAGGATGAGAATGAGTTGGTAGCAAAAGAGATTGAGCGCTTTGTGCGGCAAGGCTACCCAAAGCGCGACCTGCTTGCCCTGCATGCCGCACCAAATGGGGCGGATCGTTTGGTGGAAGCAATCAAGGTTCGTTTGGGCAATGGCTCTGCGTTAAA
>CAZOOX010000040.1:0-28686 GCA_964581545.1 uncultured Anaerolineaceae bacterium | reverse complement strand
CCCGGAGATTATGTACGTGTGACCAGCCTGAATGCAGGGGCTGGGCTGGAAAGTGCGATTGTCTTTGTTGTGGGATTGCGGGAGTTATTTGAGAAGGAACAGTCTTTGCGACTATCGGATGATGAGCGGGAAGCAATGATCCTGAATAATACCCGTAAGCTTTATATGGCAATTACACGGGCTGGGCAAAGGTTGGTTTTTACGTATCCGGGCAATAACAACAATGTTCTAGACGAACTGTTAAGCAAAGTGTCATAAGACAAAAACAGAAAGATTAATATAAAAACTATCGGATAGAGACAGGTGATTGACATGAACAAGGCACTTGCAGGGTATATCAAAAGTTTCTCCAAGCTACGAGCAGACCGCAGTGCCGGCTGGACGGATGCGACCAAGGGGCAAGCGCCCCATAAGCCGTTTTTGCTGCTTTCGGTTTTGGATTTGTTTGCTGAGGGGAGCATGGGTGCAAATTTGATCGAGTTCTCCCCTGATTTGGCAGAAATATTTGCCGCCTACTGGCAGCTTGTGCTCCCCGATCGGCGTGGCAATATGGCCTTGCCCTTTTTCCACCTGCGTTCCAGTAAGTTCTGGCACCTTTTACCCAAGCCGGGGCAGGAGGAAGCGCTAGCAGCTGTAAATCGCGGTTATGCCAGTCAATTAGAAAAGATAATCTTGGGGGCGCAACTGGATGATGAACTCTTTATGCTTTTGCAGGATGAAAAGAACAGAAATACGCTGCGAACGGTTTTGATCCAGACGTACTTTGCCGAGCAGTACCACCATGCGCTGATAGAGCAGGGTGAGTTGAACCTGCAAGCTTATCTGTATAGTCAGAAATTGCTTTCTACATCTATGGAGCCAGAAGAGGCACCCAAGCATCAGGTTCGTGATCAGGGTTTTCGCAAGGCAGTGGTGCGTATCTATGAACATCGTTGTGCTTTTTGTGGGGTCAGGATGCTGACATCTAGCGGTCATACTGCGGTGGAGGCGGCACATATCATCCCTTGGAGCGTGAGCCAGAATGATGCAGTTCGTAACGGCATGGCACTCTGCCGGCTGTGTCACTGGACCTTTGATGAAGGGCTGACCGGAGTCTCTACGAAATACCAAGTGGTGTTCCGTGACAATAGAGTTCGACCCTAGACAAAAAAGTTAGACCCTGACTAAAAAAGTTAGACCCTGGAGCAGAAAAATTAGGACTTATATTGTATAAAATAATTTACTCTGAAAGTATTGTGCCATGACAATAGAGTTTGATTATGAAAATGCAATTCAGCAACAACGTTTCATAGACGAAGAATAATCTTATGTGTTCTCTATTTACTTCAAAGGCAAAACACATACATCTAACCCACTGGATAAAAACATGGAAGTTTTTATCCAGTTTTTTTTCTTATTTCTTCTAAAACTATTGCTCCTACTCCATGTTTAACGCTATACCGATAAACCTCACCTAACAAATTTAAACTGCCCCACATTTCTCTTTGATTTTCAGGCCTATTAATTCCAACTTTCGTCATATAGTGTTCAATCTGATTATACGTTTCAAAAGCATCCCAACATGCCAGCAGAAAGAAATCTGAATCTTGCAAATAACTATTATAAATATCCATCATAACGTTAAACTTTATTCGTTGAACTTCCCCCATTTCAATACGCTGTAACAAACTATCTTGAATACCAGTCCCTTCTTCAAGATCAATCAATCTATCATCTTCTTTCAATCTTATCGTCCTTATAAAATACCCAAGGTCGAATAAAAAAATTATTTCTCCCCGAAAATACAACTCCGAAAGGGGATATACCTCAATCTTCTCAGAATAAGCTCGCTTTTCTAGCGAAGATAGTGTTGAACGAAAATATATCTTTGCTCCCGGAGATTCAATTCGTCCATCAGTAATTTCTTCTAAAAAACCGTGCAGAGTATCAACAATTGGATTTCGGACATCTTTCGTATTTTTTGAATTCAACTGTATCCATTTCATCAAATCTGTAAAGGTTAGCAGCTCTGACGTAACGAGTGAGTTTTTATTAGCAACACGGTTGGGAATGTCTAATCCCATTTGATTTAGTGCGTCAATAGGGGGGATTGCGAGTGCATTAACAAGCTTTACAACAGTCTGAAAAAGTGGTTGTGTTCTCTGATTTTCTATTTGACTAATCCCTCCACCGGTCACGTTGGCTTTAATTGCCAAATCCTTGATCATTAGATTCTTCGACTCTCTTGTAGTCTTAAGCCATTCGTGAAATTCCATAGTGGCTTTATTTTACTATCTATTCTCTTCCTATCTTGGAAAATTTTGGCATTTGTAAAAACTTAATAGACCTAAATAATAAAATAGGTTTATGCTATACTGACTACAATGATTTCAAAAAAACTTCAGATTCTTCGATTCTTGTGTCGCTTTATCAAACAAGTTAAACGTATTTTGCGTTTCAATAACGATGCTCTCGCTACAAATCCAGTTGAAAAGCTGAAACATCTACATAGCAAAGAAGTAAAGAAAGGTTATGGCATTACAGAATCTTATGGGAGGTTAGCGTTGATGTTGAGCCATGAGGTATCCAAAACCCCATGCTGGGGATATTCATATATCAATCAAGTGATAAACGAAACTATGCGACCATCTGAAATTCTTATTCGAGCTATTGAAAAGATGTACGCAAAATACACACAGTCAGAAATTGAAGTTTTTGAATTGGTTTCTATTTTGGCCCCCGCCGGATTGATCCCACCAGAAACGCTCGTCACTACACCCCCGAAAAAATGCCTTTTGGAATTCTGTGGGGTGCTTTTTATTCCTTCAAATCCCAATCATAAATTTTGCTCAACACAATGCAGGAAAATCAACCACATTCAAAATAATAACTAGATGAACGGAAATCAAGTTTATGCCTACTAAATATTTAAAAGAGACGAAGGATTGGAGGGAACGAAGAATACAGGAAGGACATGGATCCGGGGAAGGTTCAGAGTACAAGCCTTGGATATTTACACACAACGTTCCTTCACTAGGACTAAGTTCTAACTCAATGTCTCATAAATGTAATCGTGTAATGCACCTTTTGAGCGATCTTGAATTGAGTTTTTTTCTCGTCGCCGAATACTCTCCAGTTGTTTCTGATATTCGTGAGCAATTTCCTCTTCTTGATATAGATGAAACGATTGCAATTGCTGAACAGCATGGTATCAAGCACCCTATTGATCCCAAATCCCGTGAACCTAAAGTGATTACAACCGATTTTCTACTGACATTTGTTGATGGATATGAACAACCTTTTCAGGCAATTGCAGTGAAATCATCTCAATCAAAAGACAATAAACAAAGCGCCTCAAATAATTCCCTAACTGGAAAGCGCACATTGGAAAAGCTTGAGATCGAACGTCTTTTTTGGGAGAAACACGACACCCCTTGGAAAATCATTACGGAAAAAGACATTTCAGATGCTGAATTTCGTAATTTGAAAAATTACCACGGAAACTATGTTCTCAGGGATGAGGTCCCCAATCATAAATTAGAAGAAATCAAAATATGGCTCGAAACTCAGATCAGATCAGACAAAAAAGCCCTTCGAGAGATCACAACTGAATGCGACCAACGCTTTGAGCTTGAGCATGGGGTCGGTCTCCATATTGTTTGGCATTGTCTTGCTCACAAACAGTGGGAGACCAATATCCATACATTAATTAATCCTGAAGAACTTCTAAATTTACTGGATAAAAGGAAAGCTAAATGATCACGAAAAACACCCTAATAGGTGTTCCCGTTTCAACAAATTTTAATGATCTGGTAGATGGTCAAGAAACATTCAAAATCGTGCGAGTATTAGCCGTAGATGCGCAAAGCAACATACTATATGTAATTGACATCGTAGAGAAAAATGCACTACCCCAAGTTGAGTCGCTTGATGTTTTTGTGTCGGAACTTGAGAACAAAAATTTCAGGATTCTCCGGGAAGATCCTTTCGCAGCACTGACCCAAGTAAAAGATAATGAACTCCCAGAAATATGGCGACAGAAACGGGATACAACCCATGAAAGTATAGAGAAAATTGTCACTGAGCATGAGTGGGAACTTTTTCAACCAACGTCTAGAGGAAAATTAGTCAGGCAAGCTGCAAAAGACCACGGCACAACAAGAAAAAGAATCTTGACCCGCCTTCGTCGTTACTGGCAAAGGGGTATGATCCCCAACGCTTTGCTCCCAGACTATCTATATAGCGGCGGAAGAGGAAAGCCCAAAACGATAACAGACAAAAAACTCGGGCGTCCATCCAAACTTGAAATAGATGAAAAACGAAGAATTGGTGTTCCAATTACAGAAAATATAAAAGATAAGATTGCGCGGTACTACAAACTATTACACCTTAAACAGGGCAAATCGGTTAGGGCTGCCTATCTTGAATTCTTAAATAATGAGTATGGCACTCTTGAGAGAAAAGGACCCAACGAATTCAAAACTATCTTACCCCCACAAGAGGAGCTTCCTACGTACAAACAGTTTTTATACTGGGGGAAACAACAAACATCTGAGACTGAAAGGCAAGAAACAAAATGGGGCAACAAATATCCACTTCGAGCACGACCTCTACGAAAAACATCCAAAAGTCAAGCATTCGGCCCCGGATCCATATATCAAATCGATGCAACTATTGGAGATATATATCTTGTCAGCCGCTACGATCGAAGCCGCATCATTGGTAGACCCGTCATTTATTTTGTAATAGATACGGCGACAAGAATGATCGTTGGCTTCACTGTCACACTTGAGGGGCCCAGTTGGGAAAGCGCCATGTTGGCTATTGAGTCGATCACGCAAAACAAGGTTGAACTCTGCAGAAAATTTGGTGTTGAAATCACAGAAGATCAGTGGCCTTGCCAACATCTATGTCACCAAATCTTCGCCGATCGAGGCGAATTGCTCAGCAATAATGCTTTAGAACTTGTTAGAGGATTGGGAATCACAAAGTCAAACACCCCACCCTATCGTGGAGACTTAAAAGGTATCGTTGAGAGACATTTTAGAACTATCAATGATAAGACTCTCAAGTGGGTTCCAGGATATGTATACAAACTTGAACGTGGTGATAAAGATTATCGACTAGATGCTACATTCAATCTTGATGAATTCACCAAAATAATCATTCTTCTCATCTTAAATCACAACAACCACCACAGAATAAATAGTATTCAGCTGACCTCTGGAATGGTAAAGGATGGTGTTGATAAATATCCGATAGAGCTTTGGACATGGGGTATCAAAAACCAGTCTGGTGCGTTGCGGACCATGGATCAAACGCTTATTCAACGTCATTTACTGCCTCAGTCTCGGGGATCCATTAGGCGTACAGGCATATATTTCAAAAAACTACATTACATATCAAATGACCCGGAACTTGATGACTATTTCCATAAAGCTAATCGAGGCGCTGTTGCCGTAGATATTGCATATGATCCAAGATGCGTTGATACAGTTTTTGTAATCTTGAACTCAAGAGACAACTGGATCCCTTGTCAGCTCAAAGATAGTGATTTGGTTTTTCAGGGTTGTTCATTTGCCGAACATGAAGATGCACATTCCATTGACACTGTCCAAGCACAAAAAAAATCTCATCGAGATAATACAGCCGATATTAATATGCATAATGCAATTAGTTCAATTATAGAAAAAGCCAAAAAAGAAAAGAAGCAAGTTGCCAAAGGGTTGAGCAAAAGAGAACAGGTCAAGGATATTGGGGAGAATCGGAAGGGGGAACGAAATGACAACAGAAAGAGAAATTCCTTTATTGGGTCAGATTATGTTCCTGATAACAATCCTGAATCAGAGAATGACGAAGAAACTTATGTACCAAAGAATACCCTGCATGACGAATTGAAAAAAGTTTTGGACTCTCAAATGGGTGACAAGAATACTGAGAATGACGAGGAGGATAGCAATGAGTGAAAGCACCTTCTTTAATTACGATATCACAATTGAAGAAGCGGTGTATCGTACTTCAATAATCAAATCGTATCGCGGAAACCCACTAATCGAAGCACTTCCCCCTATTCTTTCTAGAGAAGACTTGCTCAAGCTAATGGCCAGTTATCCAGAGATCCCAGACAACCTACACAAGCTTCCGAAAGAGATCCGCCTTCATCTCTTAGAGGATGCAAAATCCTTTTATCAACCGATCGAAAAATCTTTTACAACTGCGCAAGATTTTGATATTCTGCTGCGTCGTGGATATGTCGGGCGAAGCCCCCTTTTACCAGAATACCGTAAAGAGATAAGGGAAAAATTGGCAAATTCAGAAAGACTTCAAAAAGAACTTGCTGACCTTAATGACAATACTGGAAACACTACCAGTGGGATGACGATCGTTGGTGTAAGTGGCATAGGCAAATCACGTTTGATCAACAGAATTTTATCCTTCTATCCTCAGGTCATATGTCATTCCATGTATCAAGGTAACCCCCTGATACTAAAACAGCTTACTTATCTAAAGTTTGATTGTCCGCCAGATGGTACCTTACGGTCTCTTGCGATCAATGGACTACAACAAATTGATCGTTTACTAAAAACCAATTACTACCAAAACTATTCCAAAGGAAAAAGAGATGAAGTTATTAATGGCTTCTTGCATATAGCAGCAATACATAGGCTCGGCGTCCTGATTATTGACGAGATACAGAATCTCTGGGGGGCAAAAGGAAGTCGTATTCTGTTAAATTTTCTAGTCAAACTTTCCAATGATTTTCATGTTCCGATCATCCTGATCGGAACACCTGCAGCAGAGAATGTATTAACTAAGGCCTTCAGGCAATTACGTCGTGGCACAGGCAATTCGGATGATCCCGTATGGACTCCAATGAAAATAAGCAAGCACAAATCGGAGGCTGGTGATTGGGAAATCTTCATTGATGCACTCTGGCGTTTTCAATATACCCACAAGTTCATCAAATTAACGCGCGCAGTAAGCCGAAAGCTTTATATGATGTCTGGTGGCATTGCTGACTTGGCCATAATTGCGTTCATTGCTGCACAAAAGGTCGCTATTCGACATGAAGCAGAGGAAATTAATATCCCGATCTTAGATCATGTCTGGAACAACAACTTCAAATCCATGCAAGATGCTGTTAAAGCTTTACGAGAAGGTACGCCCCAAGCGTTGAGAAAATATGATGATCTGTATATCAAGAATCGCTTATCAATCGAAAATAACACTCAGGTTTTCCGGCAATCAAATGCAATTGATCCTTCACTAGAAATTGATGAAGATCAAAATAACGATGAAAAAACAATCAAAAAGAAACGCGCACCAAGGAAAGCCAAAAGGGAAAGGGAATACAAGGGGCTTTTAGTTGAGATCGTTACAAAAGGGGAGGAGAACGAAGTATCCGCTTACGATGCGTTGAAAAATGCCGGTTGGATCGGTTCGATCGAAGAATATCTGTAAATGCTTGGTTTCTTCCCCACACTTTACCCGGATGAAACGCTATTTAGTGGCTGGGCACGATACGTAGATCAGTTAGCATATCCAGCCAAAAGCGGATATTTATTCGATCTATTTGGAATAACTCAACTGACACATTATGCATCGGCTCAATTTTTATTCGAGCGCAGAATAGGTGATTTTGTAAAACGTCTTCCTGTCAATCACAAATACTCAGTAGATTATCTAATAGATAACCACACCCTCCTCAACCTTTACCGTTTTACAGTCAACCAAGAAAAATTCCAGCTTGCAAAGAATGCAATGGAAATCACACAACCCCAAAACAGCAGTGTCTATCGGTGTTTCCGATCATCGAAAAACTTCATGCCTGACTACGCAAGGTTTTGCCCGCAGTGTACTCAAGAGGATATCCAAAATTTTGGAGAAACTTATTGGCATCGTATTCATCAAATTCCTGGCATCCATATTTGCCAAACGCACAAATGTTGGCTGGAAAACAGCAATTTTATGATAAAAAAACAACATCTGAACTTGGTATCCGCTCAAGAAACGATTCCTAAAACATGCAAAACGAAACCAATTAGTTCAGGAGTTTATGAAACGCTTCAACTTCGTTTTGCGGAAAACGCTGCTTGGTTGCTCAAAAATCCTGAGCACAACGTTTTCTTTGAAAATATCCAGAATAAGTACCTAAATATTCTTTGTAAACAGGACCTCGCATCAAAAACTGGGCAGCGTTTTTTCCAGAAGAAAATTCAGGAACGAGTCAATTCGCTTTTTTCTTCTACTGACTTAAAACTCATTGGAGAGAAAATTCATGGGACAGACAAGGTTTGGGAATCGCTTGCACGCAAGGGCCGTCATTATATTCAACCAACGACACATTTTTATGTGATGTATGTTTTAGGACTAACCATCCAACAAGTATTTCGATGCCCAGAAACCATTGGCTTGTTTGGGGCGGGTCCTTGGAAATGTTGGAACCAATTTTGTGCTTATTATGAACAGGAAGTTATCCAACGTGTAAAATTAGTTTATCCTTCTAGCAAAAAAGGCGTTGGGCTATTTGCCTGTTCATGCGGCTTTTCATACAGCTTATCAGAAAAGAATCAAGGACTAGATGATGTTCAAATCAGGCGATTCGGTTCAATATGGAGAAAAGAAGTTTTCAAAATTACAGGGAACAATAAGCCATCTGCAAAAGCTCTGGCTCAATGCTTAGAAATCGAGTTATCACTAGCAAAGAAATACAAAAAAATTCTTCAAAATGAGGGTATCTTTTTAAAAACTCGTGATAATAATCGAAATCAATGTTTGAAGTTGTTAGCAATAGACCCCAATTTATCTCGCCAACAATTTTCAGAAACAGATCCGAATCTATACTCCTGGTTTATGAGGGAAGATTACGAATGGTACGATCAAATAATGCCAAGAAAATGGGTAGACGGGAACAATATCTACAACAAATTCTCCCAACCAATTAACTGGGAACAACAGGACAAAGAATTAGCCCAAAAGATAAAGAAAGCTTACAAAGTACTGCTAAACAAACCTGGCAGACCTATCCAGGTAAGTGCGTCTGGCTTGTTTGAACAGGCTAAAGCCCCTTATTGGCGTTTTGCGAGAAAAAAACACAAATTCCCTCAGACAGACAAAGTAATAGGAACTATAGTAGAAACACCGAAGGAATTTACCACTCGCCTGGTTAGCTACTATGTTGATATGTGTGTAAAACATAGTGTTATCCCAACAGAAAGTAGCTACCTGCTGATTTTTTCGAGGCATCAACTTTTCAATGGGCTATCAGACATTTATGAAGCCGGTTATCAAACTATTCTAAATTCCTTTAATGAGTCTGATAATATCCAAGTCATCGATGTGATTAGGCACAAATTCCCAACATCACCGGATGAGTAAGCTATCTTTTTTCCCAACACCCTTTCCAGATGAAACACTTTATAGTGTATGTGCACGCTACAGCGATCTTTGCGGCCCAATAACGCCTCGTGAAATTATGAGGCGGTTATTCGGGGAGGGAAGCAAAGCGATATCTATCGAGCTTCCAAGCGGTGTTGGCACGCTATCAAGTTTGCTACCTAAAGAAGCAGGGCTGACTTCTGATTACTGGATCGATCAGCACACACTCTATTCCTATTATGCTTTCTCATTTTCTAAAGAACGTGCTGGGAAAATTCGCGCTCAGTTGAAAAGCGCGAAGGGGCATTCAGTTCACCTACGAACAGGGGTTGCATCTAGCCCCATTCCTGCCAACCAAGCTGCTCTGTTTTGCCCACTGTGCCTACAAGATGATCTAAAGCAATATGGGGAAACATACTGGCATCGTTCACATCAAATCCCTGGGGTTCAGGTTTGTGTGAAACACAATGTCTGGCTTGAAAAGAGCGCTTTCATTTATAAAGGAAAATACCCGCATTATGCTTTTATCTCTGCTACCCGGAAAGTTCTGGACATTCCCCCAAGAGAAGCGAAGACAGAAGACAGAGCATCTAAATTTCATCTACAGTTAGCCAAAGATGCAATCTGGTTGCTCAACCACGATCTTTCAACTCTTGAACCAGCAGAAATACGAAGAAGATATGTGTACATCCTACGAAAGCAAGGGCTGGCTACCAGCAGCGGTCATCTTAGGCATAAGGAGATTCAGCAGAGATTTCGTGAGTTCTATCCGCTTGATTTCTTGCGATCAATCAATTGTGAGCCCAAAGAAGATACTCAGACCTATTGGTTGGCACGCATTTTGCGAAACCGAAAAAGCACTTTTGCCCCACTGCAGCATTTGCTGGTGATCCACTTCCTTGGAGAAACGGCTTCATCTCTTGTTGAAAAAACAATTGAATATGCTCCTTTTGGAAAAGCCCCATGGCCTTGCCTAAATAAAACATGCAAAGTTTATCGCCAATTTGAAATACAGCACGTTGATATTCATTACAGTGAAAATTTTCCTGTCGGCACATTTCGATGCATCCAATGTGGTTTTACTTATAGTCGCCGGGGACCCGATCTAAAACCGGAAGACCGATTTCGTCGGGCACGAATTAAAGATGTCGGGCATGTCTGGAAAAAAAGACTGAACAAGCTAATGGATGATCCACAGATCAGCTTTGAAGAAAAGGGCCGCCAACTAGGGGTAGATCCGCAAACCGTACAACGCTATGAGAAAATCTTTAGCTCGGAAGAAGATACAAGGGTATTGGAAAAACAAATCTCTTTAGGAAACAAAAAGGAACAACTAAGAAAAACATGGTCATCTCTGGTCAAGGAAAACCCTGATAAAGGTGTGACGACCATTAGAAAATTATCCCCTTCTACATATATATGGTTGTATCGAAATGACAGACAATGGCTCAAGCAACATAGCCCAAAGTCCAAGAAGAGCACCACACGCAAATCAAGAACAGATTGGCAGTTGCGAGACAAAGAACTGTCCAAGCAGATCTATGATTATGCTGAAGAAAGAAAGGTTGATCTAGGGAAGCCGATTCGGCTAACAAAAACAGGAATTGGCAACGGTCTCGATATCAGAACGTTACTAATAAAACACCTGGACAAACTCCCCCTCTGTGAAAAGACTTTGGTTGACGTTGTGGAAGATCGTCTTACTTTTGGTCTGCGCAGAATAGCATGGGCTAAGAAATACTGCCAAGAAAACAATTTAAATCTAAACCCATCACAGTTTATCCGTTTAGCAGGCGTGGATCGGATGAAGAATTGGCCAGAAATCAAAGCAGTGCTTTAGGATCTCTTATATCTAGCAACATTACTCTGATGAGGCTCAACTCTTGTTTTTCTTAGTTCTTATCTATCTTCGGGTGGTAAATCAGCAAGTTGAGCACAGCGTGGGCACAAAAAGATCGTTGCTCCATTAACACGTGGTTTATAGTTGATCTGACAGTCTATGCAGATAGAGATGCGACTGCGATAGCGCCTTTGCCACTTCGGCTGCTTTCGAACTTCACGAATATGCTCGGCTTTTTCTTCGAAGGAATCAAAAACTAGATCGCCTGCAATCAGGTTGCAATCCATACATGCTGCAACTAGATTGTCTGGATCATGATTTGGATGATAGGAATAGGGGATAATATGATCTACGCTATTAGCAAAATCACCGCAATATACACAAATATAATTGTAGTGACGCAGGATTTTTTCTCGTAATCCTGATGGTATTCTACGCATAATAATGCCCTTATTTCTTATTCACTCGGGAGACATCACTTGAATATTGACACTCGACTACGCACAAAGTAATATAGGTCAGACATTGTACGTAACCAGCGTAACAAATGCCTGACCCATGGGTAGCACCGTCTTCAGACGGGTAGTACCAGCCAAGAATGACCACTTGACTGGCATCAGTATATTGACTTGATATTAATTTGTCAAGTTGAAATAATGCAGCACACTCATGGAAATCATTATAGGAGTGTGTAAGATGATCAAAGTGAAAGTACCTGAATTATTGGAGCAAAAAGGGTGGAATGCTACAGATCTTATGCGTAAAGCCAATATTGCCTATGGAACCGCATTACGGCTAGCAAAAGGGGAAGCAGAAGGGATGTCGTTTGAGGTGTTGGGTTCGTTATGTGATCTTTTCAATGTGCCAGTAGAAGAAATCTTGGAATATATCCCCGAACAATAATATTGACAGATTTTTTTCGATTCAAAATGGTCTCAGATAAGTGACTTACTTCGCTCCAATAGGGGGGCGATCTTTGATTGTTGTCACAAAACATAAATTTAACAGCAGGAAAATGAAATCAAGTCTGGACTCACATAAAAAGGCGACTCAATAGTCACCTTTTTATGTGTCCAAGTCTAAAAGCCTATCCTTACACAACTACCCTTTGTTGGGTTTGTCCTGCCTCAGCGGTAAATGGAATTTTGGCACCCATGTTATAGTTCACAAAAGGAGCCAAAATCATGAGAAAAAAACGCAAAAACTACAGTCCCGAAGAAAAAGTTCGTTTACTGAAAGAACACCTGGTGAACGGGACCGCCGTATCGCAAATATGCGAAGAAAATCAGTTGCAGCCCACTGTCTTTTATCGCTGGCAGCGCCAGTTTTTTGAGCAGGGCGCAACCGCCTTCAAAAAGGATCGAGACAAAGAACGCGCCCGCCTGGAAAAGAAAATTGAAAAGCTGGAAGAAAAAGTTGTCAAGAAGAACGAGGTTCTGGGCGAACTGATGGAAGCGCATATCGAGCTAAAAAAAAGTCTTGGGGAAGACTGAGCAAGCGTCGGGTGCCGAAAAAGATGCGCCAGTCAGTGGTCGACTTTATCCAGCTTTGGGTTGAGAAAACGCCCCTTACACGGGAGCAAATTTTGGACAAGCTCGGTATCCCGTCCAGTAAATATCACGATTGGGTTCAACGCTATGCAGATGAAAATCGTCACAACGCAGAAATCCCGAAGAAAATCTGGCTGCAAAAAGCCGAAAAGGAAGCTATCCTGGAATACAACCAAAAGCACCAAGATGAAGGCTACCGCCGCCTTGCCTACATGATGTTGGATGAAAATGTCGTCGCGGCCAGCCCGAGCAGCGTCTATCGTGTGCTAAAAAGCGCCGGAAAGCTGCAAAAATGGGCGAAAAAGCCCACAAAAAAGGGCACGGGCTTCAAACAACCGTCCAGACCACATGAGCATTGGCACATCGACATCTCCTACATCAATATTTCCGGGACTTTTTACTATCTGTGCAGCGTGTTGGATGGCTACAGCCGCTACATCGTTCATTGGGAGATCCGTGAGCAGATGACCGAAGCGGACGTGGAATTGGTCTTGCTGAGAGCGAAAGAGCGTTTCGCTGAAGCCCATCCGCGGATCATCTCCGACAACGGGCCCCAATTTGTTGCCCGAGATTTCAAGGAGTTTATCCGTATCAATGGCATGACGCATGTGCGAACTTCGCCTTACTACCCGCAGAGCAACGGCAAATTAGAACGTTGGCACGGGTCGCTCAAGCAGGAATGTATTCGCCCCAAAACGCCGCTCGATCTGGCAGATGCGCGTCAATTGGTGAGTGCTTATGTGGCGCATTATAATCAGCGCAGGCTGCACAGTGCCATCGGTTATGTCACGCCGCGAGACAAGCTCGCAGGACGTGAGCAGATCATTTTTGCCGAACGAAAAGAAAAACTTCAGGAGGCCCGAAAAAGGAGAATTGCCGTTCATAAAAACACATCCGCCCCCATCAGAAAGAGCCTGCTAGCAGCTTCGGCTGTCGGGTAAGAAAGTGTCTTGTTTTTGATGTCCAAAATTCCATTTTCACTTGAGGCGGAACAGGTTTATAACTAAGTGAAAGCGTTGAGAACAGCTTTTGTCTATCCTTATAGTTCACATTATGTGTATTCAAGTAATCTTGCACATAATACGACAAAACTCTCTTTGCCCACAAATTTTTTGTTTTATCATACTTTGCAACCAAGGATTTAACATAATCGACATTAAATCCACCTTGAGAAGTAACTATCAAGCAATTTACCAGATCATATGCAGGGCTTGATTTCTCTTCGGCAAGAGAAGCCATAGAATCTACCAGTTTGTCACTAGATATCGCTTTGAAAATACGGCCCAGCATCCCCACAGTAATAACATAACCAAAAAATTGAACCATTTTTTCTGCTAGGATAATTTTTTGATCATCATCTAGTTCTCGTTGCTTTGTTTCCTCAAGCTTCTTAATTTGTTCATCCAATTTTCTAGATATAAACTCAACAAATTCAGGCTTCTTAAAGTCATCAAGGAAAATACCTAATATCCTCAACCCTAATTCAACCGTATCTTCTAATATTTCCTCAACATCTGATTTTTTAAATGATCCAGCCCTATTCTTCAGTATCTGACCCAAAACTTCCATAATCCTGATAGCCCTGTTGACCTCTACGATATCTACTTGCCTCGGATTATCACTATCCAATTCTTTATTTTTCTTTTGAGCTCTGCTATCAGAAGTACTCGGACTAGGTGCCAGACCTCTATTCTTCCTTCTCAGCTGTCTGTTTTCAGAAACACTTTTGTTTGAAATAATAGATTGTGGGAGCTCAGAAACAAGTTCATTCATGAACTCGGTTTCTTCTGGACATAGTCTTGCAGGCTCTGTTGTATCAAATGAATAAACGCAGTGAAGCCTTATAGTGTCTAACATATCCTTGTTACTAGCGTGATGAACTGTAAATATCAGAACAAAAGAATTCTCTCTCAAATGGATATTCTCACATAATTCACTAACTACCTTATCATCTTGCTCAGAAGCAATCTGCATTCCTAAAAAGAAATAGTACGCATACGCATGCTCAAACCTTACGGAATCATCCTTTATCTTCAGTATTGGCGAATCGCCATTTTCTAACTTATTTATCAAAGACTCTTTGATAATGAATTCAGTTTTATAAAAATCACGAAACTCATCATAAATTTCTTTAGAATATGTATCCCCAGACTTAGTCTTACTGTAAATATCAAAAGCTAATGTCTTCAAATAATTAAAGCAAGTATCGACATCATTTTGTTGGATATTCTTCCTCTCAATCAGCTGCGCTGTTATTAATGCATGATAACAATATCCATAAGATGTGATCTGAAGACCACTAGGCATGAATGGTTCTAAACTTTGCAAAATACTAAGGATATAGAAAGGGTATCTGGGGACAATCCTCTGAGTAGTTATTACATTATTTACCCTTGCTTCTAACTTATCAATATCCAAATCACTAATTTCTTCTAACTCAACCGAATTACTAGCAACAAACCATTTTCTAATCAACTCTTCCTGCTGTGCCAAATCAAATTCTTTAATTGTCACAACAGAAAACCCTGAATATACAGGTTCATCCATAAAATAAAGCAAATATTCTTCATCATCCATTGCAATAATTGTCATTGCAAAATTATCATTCAAATATTCAAGAATATTATTAGAGATCCCGTGATGAAAATTATCTATTAGAGCTACCTTATCACTACACTCCATCCAAGCACCAAAATCCCCAGTCATTTGACTATAAAATTCTCTCTCAAAATGGTCACCAAAATTACGGGTCTTAAATATACTCATACCATCCAGATACAAAGGGGAATAATCATCCCCTAAATTCATGTACAACCACTTCAACAAAGAAGATTTACCACTAGTTTCTGTCCCTTTCACAATAAAAGTTTTCTTGTCCCCAGTTCGAAAAGCATCTTCATCAATAGATTCAACTTCAAAAGCATCTTCCCCTGACTCCAAATTTGGAAACACAAAAAGATCACTTAACTTAGTACCCTTCTTATTTTGGGTAACGAAGTCTATTTTCTCTATCTCTTTTGTAACAAAATCATCCTTCGGTTTAAAGTTACTTTGCATTTCTAGTACTACCGCCTTTAGACCTTCATAAACACTATGCCAAGCTTCATCTTGATTATCCCACTTCTCTATTGCCAAACCATGTTGCGGTAACGCCTGTACTTCGCTAGGCTTAGTATCTAACCATGTAGAAGGTTTCAATATAATTGGAATAAATTTATGATTTGGCAAACTAAATGCATATTCCATCTCTCTCTTGCAAAAATCTGAAGCTAAATAAGCCTGAGAAAGCAATCCGACAGTAACATCTGCTGACGCTATTTCTTTAAAAATTTTTTCTTCAAAATACTCCCCAGGAAATATATTTTTGTCACACCAAGTATCAATCAAGTCATTATTTTGTAGCGTTTTTAACCACTTTTCTAATTCTTCCCTCCCGCTAGTATCATCATGACTGTAACTGATAAAGAAATTAATTTTTGCCATTTTTCCTCCGCATTGATAGGCATGTAAAAAGAATACATCAAAGTATACAAATAATTATAAGACAATACACACACAAAAATCTAGTCTCATACAATCGTTACTGCTTCAAAACGTACTTCTATTGGAACTAAACTTTAACCCACTAAGTCCTTGGTTCGGCTCTAAGATAAGGAACTTTTGAACAAAAAAACATTTACATCGTCAACTGTCAATGGACAGATCGTGTGAAAATTAGAGGTATTTATCCCCGAATGCCTTTTCAGTCAAAGAATCTTTTCTTATAAGTTTCTTATAGCCTTAGAACGGCTATTTTCATTTGATTGTAGATATTCATTTTCGATTATTGCAGTTAGCAAAAGTAAAAAAACATTACTCATCGATATCGGTCGATATCTCAAGCTTCTTTGCACTAACAAAAAAGACTTTTACCAATGATCATATCGAACTATTTCGTCCAATGATTTGCGGACCTTAGGTTTTGGTTCATCCGCTGGATAGCCGAGTGGGGTGAAGATTGCAGGCTCAACCTGTTCAGGAAGTTTAAGAACCCTACGCGCTGCTTCGACATTAAAGGCTGCAATCCAGCATGTGCCTAATCCTTGATTGGTTGCTTCCAAGATAAGATGATCAGCCACAATGGCTGCATCGATCAAGCGCGCATTGAAGCGGTCACTTTCTCGCGTCCAAGCTTCTGAGGAAATCGCACAAACTGCAATAACAAGAGGTGCTTGAACAAACCACGACTTCCCATAAATCTTTCCTATTTCCGTTTCCCGCCCGGCTGTTTTCATCACAATCAATTGAATAGGCTGCCGATTTGCTGCAGTTGGCGCCAAACGAGCCGCCTCCAAAACGGTATGCAGCTTTTGATCGTCGACTGGATCTGATCGATAAGCCCTTACGCTGTATCGTTTTGTGATTAGTTCTGTATATTCCATATTTATTCACCTCGTTTTCATTTTCTCGGCAACACCCCAGACTCCATTACAATTTCAGCCACAAGCTCTTCCTGCCTGTAAGCCATAATGTGGATACCAGATACACCTTCAATATCCTTCACTTCATCAATGATCTCAGCACAGATCTGCTTGCCTTCTTCCTGCTGCTTTTCTTTAGGTGTTTTCTTTAGGCGATCAACGATCTCGTCGGGGATAACAATCCCAGGCACTTTGGTACGCATAAAATTCGCAGCACCTGCTGACCGGAGCGGACCCACACCCACGAGAATATAGACTTGCTCGTGCAGACCAAGATCGCGTACTTGACGCATATACTCTTTGAAACGAGGTACATCAAAACAATATTGGGTCTGAATAAACTGTGCTCCAGCCACAATTTTCTTCGCGAGGCGTTGGGCGCGCCAATCATAGGGCGGGGCAAAAGGATTGGCGGCGGCACCCAAGAAAAGGTTCGGGGGCGTCGCGATCTTTCGTCCGCTTAGAAAAACGGCTTCATCTCGCATCATCCGCGCAGTGCGCAAAAGCTGGATCGAGTCAAAATCGAAAACGGGTTTTGCTTCGGGTTGGTCACCGGCGCTGACATCGTCGCCAGTGATCGCGAGCAAATTGTGAACACCCATCGCCGATGCACCCAGAATATCGCCCTGAATGGCAATTCGATTGCGATCACGGCAGGAGATCTGATAAACCGGCTCGTAGCCCGCGCGAGTAAGCAAGGCGCAAATCGAGAGACTCGACATGTGGCAATTTGCACCAGATGCATCTACTGCGTTGATACCGTCGCAGAAGCCAGCAAGAATCATGGCGGCCTTGTAGACATCTTCGGGGTCAGCACTATCGGGTGGATTCAATTCAGACGTAATCGCAAAACGTCCAGAGCGGAGCACTTTTTCCAACTGCCCCATCTTTCGTTTAGGCATTTTTTTCTCCATAGTTTTTACCCGTCCAACATTGCCTTTTCATAGGCCGCTTTTTGAATTTCAGTTGCCGAGACCACATTTCTCATCAAAATGGAGACCGTCGCTGGCCCTACCCCACCGGGAACAGGCGATATCCACCCAGCCACATCCACTGCGGATTCAAAATCGACATCACCAACCGTCTTTGTTTTTGAGTTACCGGCTTCGTCCGTGACTTCAATTTGATTAATGCCAATATCGATCACGACGGCTCCGGGCTTTATCATGTCACTAGTAATGAGACCGGGCTTGCCAACTGCGACAAAAAGCGCATCGGCTTGGCGCGTATGCATACCCAAATTGCGCGTACCGTGATGACAAACTTGCACGGTCGCCAACTTTGCAAGCAGATGGAGCGCGATCGGCTTTCCTACAATTTCAGAATGCCCAACGACAACAACGTTTAGCCCTTCAATATCTAATCCGGTTGCTTCGAGCAATCTAACCGCCGCCTGTGATGTACAAGGACCAAGCACAAAATCGTCATAGACGACCTTACCAATATTGGTTGGGTTCATTCCTTCAACATCTTTTGTGGATGTAACCGAAAGCTGCAGTTTCTTCAGGTCCAAACGCTCGGGCACCGGGCGCTGAATAATGACGCCTGTCACTCGCGGGTCAACGTTCATCGCCTTGATTGCGGCGATCATCTCCAATTGGGTGATCTCTTCGGGGAATTTCCGATTCTCGAAATCAATGCCAAGATTGTTCGCGATCCGTTTTTGATTGCGGATATAAAGCGCAGCGGCAGGGTTATGCCCGATTTCTAATGAAACCAAACGTGGCGTCCAGCCTTGGTCACGTAACTTTGTCGCGGTCTCTAGCGTTTCATCGCGGATATCCTGCGTAGCAATTTTTCCTTTGAGTAATTTATGTTCCATAGTTCACCGCTATCACCACATCGATTCAAGTTCTTCTTGTTTCTCAGGGCTCAGCCACTCAACTTTGCTGGCTTCATCGATCCCATGCAGCATATTTACCCAGGCAGATGAGCCTTCCAGATTCCGCTTCACGGGGGGCTGTACCCAAAGCATCTCTTTGCCATACTTGGGCATCAGCGTTGCGCCTTCATAAGCCCGTACCCAGATACACTTCATTTCGGGCTTTACTTCACAATGCCCATTCGTGCGCACACCCCCACAAGGGCCGTTGCGCAAATTCTTCGGGCAATTCATCGAGCAAACCATGCCTGTGTTGTGCAGAATACACTGCCCACACATTTTGCAGTCATAAGCCAACTCTTTCGCCACCTTCTCGAACGGGATAATGAATTTCTCTGCCGCAGAACCTGGCTTCAAGATGGGTTTCAAAGGTTGAATAGCCCAATGAACAAAATCATAAATAATTTCTTGCGCACGCAATGAAAACTTTTTCATGCAACACCTTCAAACTGTAAGGATTCGACAAAAACTTCTTGGAACTCAGTTGCCTGATCGAGATCAATTTGCTGCGCAGCCTTTGCCAACTGGATACCAAGCACAAACCCTGCATCGGATAAAAACTCAGCCGCGCCAAAGCCCGCCCCGTTGGGGATATTCTCGACACGCTCTTGCGGCAGGCTTGGTAACATCCCCAAAGACATCACGGCGGGAATATCCAGTTGACCGCCAAAAGAGCCTGTCAAAATCACCCGTTCAAGATCATTGGATTCCAATCCCAGCTTTTGGAGCAATATCTCCACGGCCGCCCTAATCGCACCTTTTGCCTTCTGCAATTCACGAATATCTTTTTGTGTCAACCAAACAGATTTATCTTCGAGCAGATAGATCCGCTTTGAGCCACTTACTTTTTCGACTGCGAAATGGGAATTATCTTTCACAAAGCGTCCGCTCGGCTCGATTACGCCGATTCGTAGAAGTTCGTCGACCAACTTCATTAACCCCGACCCTGTCAACCCCAGGGGCGTTTCGTCGCCGATGGTATCGAATACAAAACGACCATCATCAAAACTCACATCGACAATTGCGCCATCGACTGCGCGCATCCCACAGGAAATATCTACACCTTCAAAAGCGGGGCCTGCAGCGGTCGATGCGGTCACGATCTGCTCACCGTCCGTAAGCAGGACTTCGCCATTCGTACCAAGGTCAATAGCCAGGGTTGGGCCAGTGGCTTTGTCGAAATTGAAGTAGGAGAGACAGGCCAACGCATCAGAACCAACGAAACCGCCGATTACTGGCGGGATCATGATCTGGACATCGTCACCGAAGAGACCGTCGAGTAAACCTTTTTTATTCGCGATAGGCTCTGTGGAATATGGTTGGAAAGGCATCACGGCAACCGTCTCGATGGGCAGTCCAACGAGCAGATGGTGCATAGCAACATTACCAACGATGGAAACCTTTTCAATCCGTGCGACGATGGATTTGGAGAGCTTGAGTGAGTTTATCGCCTGATAGATTGACGAAAGTGCGAGGCGCTGCAAACGTTCACGATGTTCATCACTTTGCAGGGCAGCGGCTAGACGAGAGATAACATCCGCTCCATAAACACGTTGTTGGTTGAGTGCTGCCCCACCAGCGACAACTTCACCATTGTCAAGCATGGTCAGATACGCAGCAACAGTGGTCGAACCAAAATCGATAGCCAAGCCCAATGGAACAGCTTTATCTTTTTTATGTCGTGAGCCAGCTTTAAAAACTTTATTGGAATGCACTTCGATAGAAGAGAGAACGACCTGTGTTTTTCCACTGACCTGAGCACGACAAGCAAGTCGAGTACCAATATGGAGTTCACTTTCTGAAAGATAGGTTTGCTCAATCTCGTCAGGGGAACTGGCACCTTTTTCGACAAGCACTTTACAGCGCCCACAGGTCCCACGCCCAGCACAAGGCTGTTCAACAGGCAGATCTGCCGATGCGATCACATCGCCGAGAGTTTCACCCTTTTCCGCGTCGATGAGCGTCGTTTTTTCACCGATAAGAACTGTGACTTGGCTCATCGAAACATTTCCTGTGTCAGGGTTTCACCAGGTTGAATGACGATGAAAGCATCATCCACCCGAGTTGGTTCAACCACCGCTTGCTCAAGGGCATCGACAAAATCGGTCGTGCCGAGATATTCTTCATAGACCATATCCCAACGTTTGCAGAACTCAGCGATCTCAAGGGCTTTGGCGCGACTCTCATCCAGATCTTGTTGACTATGAGCGACAAAGCGCAGACGGTTGTAATGCTTGTATTGTGTATCCATGATGAAGTCTGCGGTTTCTTCACCGAACTTTTCAACAGCACGTTCGTATTCTGAAAGCGGATGGGTCTCAGCCTGAAGCCAGCCTTTTGTGAGGTAATAGGTGCCTGGTTGTTTCGTGAATTCATCCAGAAAGTCCTGCCTGCTGCCCATGAACATGGCGATGCAGTCATCCATTTTTGGGATGATGAGGGTATGCTCGCGGGCGTGGATATTATTCAGGCCGTTCCCACACAGACCATAGCCCAGCACGATGATGCTCGGATGTGTAATGGCATTGATCTGTTCTTGCACACGGAGATGCAGCTTTTTGGGCGTGGCATGCAGACCGGCATCCAGGAATTGGGTTACTGTATGGTGTGTTTTTGGCGAAATGATGCCTTGAAAGACACCGCAAGCCAAAAAGACGTGCGGGCGGGGATCGTTCATCTGAGGGTCGTCTTTATTTGTTTTTCTTGCGTTTGCGGAAATCCTTGATCCAGTGCATCCCATATTCGTCACGACCCAGTGCAAGGTCAGCAGCGAGGGCCGTGGTGCGGATCTCGGTCACCATCGGGTTCGCGATCGGGCAGGTCATCCCAGCATGGATTGCCATCGCCATGAAGGTGGCGTTGACGTATTTACGATCAGGGATGCCAAAAGAGACGTTGCTGGAGCCCATGGTGATATTGACGCCGTATTTCTCAACGATGAGTTCAACAGCCTTGAGGGTCAGCGCACCAGCGAGATGGTCTGCACCCATCGTCATTGCAAGGGGATCAATGACGATATCTTCGATGGGAATACCCATACCGGTGGCACGTTCGATGATCTTATCGGCAACTCCAAGACGGCCTTCTGCCGTTTTCGGGATCCCTTCGTCGGAGATACATAGGCCAATCACTGCTGCACCATATTCTTTGGCAAGGGGCAAAACGGCATTAAGAGATTTTTCTTCACCGTTGGCCGAATTAATCAGGGCTTTGCCTGGATAAACTTTAAGGGCGGCTTCAAGGGCTTCAGGGTTGGCGGTATCGATACAAAGTGGCACATCAACAACATCCATAACTTCTTTCATCAGTTGTGGCAAAAGTTCTACTTCATTCGCACCGGGAACACCAGCGTTGACATCCAAAACAGTGGAACCAGCTTTGACCTGATTAACCGCATCATCACGGATCATGTCAAATTCACCCGCTTCAAGGGCGGCTAAAACTGCCTTGCGACCAGTCGGGTTGATACGTTCACCGATGATGACTGTGGGCAAATCACGTGAAATTTCAACAGTATTTTCGTTAATTGTCACTATGGTTCTTAAAGCTTCTTTCATTATCTACTCCTATCGTGGCATTTTCACAAAATTCCTACCCCATTTTTATCAAAACCTTCTATGACATGTTTCGTGACATCTTGTTCAAACATACGCTCCAGAACATTAAAAGGGAGTGTCATATGTGCTGCACCGGATAAATACGCTTGCATTGCTTCTTGAGGATTTTTTATACTTGCTGCGATTATCGAAGTATTACTATCTCCCAAAACTGCAGCCACATCTGAGGTTAAAGCTAACCCATCTCCCAACAAGCGTGATGCACGATTCACATAGATTGCAACATATGTTGCCCCAGCTTCTTTTGCCAACAAAGCCTGCGTCATACTAAACACAGCAGTAACGCAAATTTTTTGCTCTGCACCCAATGCTCTCACAGCAGGAAAACTACTTGCAAAAGGAGGAATTTTTACTACTAACGAGCTTCCTACTATTTCCTTTGCCAGCTTAACCTCTCTAACAATTTCTTTCCAATTAGTTTGATGTGGTTGATAGAAAATCTCGGCAAACCCTAAATCAGAAATTTCATAAAGTATTTCGTTTACCTTTAAAGGTTCTTTCGCCATTAAAAGTGGATTAGTTGTAACTCCCCCTATTACCCCCCAGTCGGATGCTTTTTTTATTTCGTCCAAATTTGCTGTGTCTAAATATATAGTCATACCAAAAAGTTACTTCTTACCCAGAAAACCCAAAACTTCTTCTGTTGTGGCTAAAGTACAAACATGTACAGCAATTTTTTTGCATTCTTCTAAATTCAAATGCCGAACTTTATCCTTTATGGTTGGAATTGCCACAGGAGCCATGCTAAATTCATCAAGCCCCAAGCCTACTAAAAGCGGCGTAGCGACAGCATTGCCTGCCATTTCACCACATAGCCCCACCCATTTCCCATTTGCATGTGCACGGTCAATGGTCTGGGCAATCAACTGGATAACTGCTGGGTGAAACGGACTAGCTAGTGAGGCTACGCGTTCGTTTGTCCGATCAACCGCAAGAGTATATTGAGCTAAGTCATTGGTTCCAATTGAGAAAAAATCTACAAAAGGCGCAATTTGATCTACCAGTAATGCTGCCGAAGGAACTTCTACCATAATGCCAAACTGGACATTTTGTGCGTATTTTTTCCCTTGGCTATCCAATGCTTGCTTTGCTTCATCAAATATTTCACGAGCATTAATCACTTCATTTACATTCGATATCAAAGGCAACATAATACGTAAATCTGTGTTATGGCTTGTTGCTTGTAGCAAAGCACTGAATTGATCACGTAGCAATTCTGGACGCTCATTAATCATACGGATAGCACGCCATCCCAGAAAAGGATTTGGTTCAGCCTCAAGCCCTAAATAACTTACTGGTTTATCCCCACCGATATCCAAGGTGCGCACCACAACCGGCCTTGTTCCCATTACTGCTAAAATCTTCTTGTAATTTTGAGATTGCTCTTCCAGCGTAGGCATAGAATCTCGGTCTAAGTACAAAAATTCGGTGCGCAACAGACCAATACCTTCAGCTCCATATAAAACAGCTTGCTGTGCGTCTTCTAAACTTCCCACGTTCGCAACAACTTCTACCGCATGTCCATCAGTAGTTATGGCTAGTTCTGCAGCATGTTGCAAATTACTTTTCCATGTTTCAGCCTTTTTCGTCTGTATCGCTCTTGCTTCTAAAAGTTGGGCTTGTTCTGGGTTAATAATTATTTTTCCTGTATCCCCATACATAACCACCTGCTCTGCACTGGAGACCCACTCATTTTCAAAAGCAGCACTAACTACAGAAGGTATTCCAAGACTACGAGCCAAAATAGCCGCATGAGATGTTGGTCCACCACGACGAATACAGAATCCTAATATTTTGTCTTTTTGAAACTGCATGGTGTCAGACGGACTTAAATCATCTGCAAAAACTACCACTGGGTTAGCAGGAAAATCCATCACGTCTAAATCAACTCCAACGAGGCATGCAACAATTCGGCGGCCAACGTCTAAAACATCTGCCGCACGAGCTTTAAAGTACTCACTATCCATAGCCAGCAATGTTTTTGCAAATCCATCTACTGCTTCTTCCACTGCAGCTTCAGCATTTAGAGACACAGAAATTTTTTGTTCAATCGTCGCAATCAATTCTGGATCATCTAAAAACATCAGATGTGCTTCGAATATCTTCGCTTCATCTTCCCCAACTTCATCTAATGTTTTTTTGACAACAGTTGTCAATTGAGATTTACTTTGTAACAAAGCAGCTTGCAATCGATTTAATTCAATAGTAGGATCTGCATCGATACGTCTTGTATAACCAAATTCTACAGGCTGGTAAAACCATGCTGCTCCAATCGCTACGCCAGGAGAAGCAGAAAGCCCTTCAACCGATTTCATCACAAACTCATTCTCCAAAATTATTGTCAACCAATGCTTCTAGGGCTGATAGTGCATCTTCAGCACCTTCACCTTGTGCATCTATCTCTATGGAATAGCCTTGTCTAACGCCTAAAGACAACACACTCAAAATGCTTTTTGCATTGACAAATTTGCCATCCTCTGTGAGATTCCTCACTTGAATTTCACAAGGGAAAGAAGCTGCTGTTTTCACAAATTCACCAGCTGGGCGGGCATGTAAACCAACGGCATGGTTAACGGGGATTTTTATATTTGGCATAGTAACACTCTCCATCAATACATTAAAATTTCAGGGGATTCCAGCCCATTGGCTAAATCCTGCAAAAAATAAGCCGCAACAGCACCATCTATAACACGGTGATCAGCAGACAATGTTATTTCCATCATTGGGCGTACTTCAATATCATCTTGATCACTAATTACTACAGGCCTACGTATAACTGCCCCAACAGCTAATATTGCACTCTCAGGAGGATTGATAATTGCCCGGAACTGATGAATACCAAACATACCTAAATTCGATATTGTGAAAGTTCCGCCGCGGATATCTTCCAATTCCAAGTTGTTTTGGCGTGCTTTCTCTACCAAATTCCTAATCTCACCGTTAATCATGCTAACAGTTTTTATGTCAGCATTCTTCACTACAGGGACAATCAACCCCTCTTCCAGAGCAACAGCTACGCCAACATTCACATCTGGCCAAATTTTAATTACATCACCTTGTAAAGAAGAGTTTAGATAGCGATTTTTTGCCAACGCCCATGCAACAATTTTAACAATTAGCGCTGTCATTGAAATTTTGCTCTGATCCGCCTTAGTGGCAATTCCATTCAATCGGTGGCGCAGAGTCTCCAATTTAGAGACATCAACTTCCATCGATAGTGAAATATGCGGAGCTTCTTGAAAGCTGGACTGCATACGGTTTGCAATTTTAAGCCGCATACCTTCCAAAGAAATCAGCTCTGGTCGATGCTCATTATGTGCAACTGCAGTCTTATGTGCTATCGAGGCATCAGTTTTCTGATATTTAAGAACATCTGCCAATTGAATTCGTCCACCAGGCCCAGTCCCAACAATTTCACCAAGTTCTATTCCTTTTTCACGTCCAAGGCGCCGTGCAGCAGGTGTAGCTGAGAATCTTATTACATCATCGGTCTCTTGGTTTTCAGCGATAAAGTCTTCAACATCTGCTTTGGTTATTTTATTTCCTGCCACAACAAGTTCCCCAACATCAATCTGATGTGCCGTGACCATACGTTGAGCCACTGGGGTGATTTTCTGTTCTGATGTAGTTGATTGTTTTTGTTGATGTTCTACTGTATTGGGAGTTTTTGTGTCGTTAAGGGATTCAGATTGTATATCTGCAAGAGTTTCGCCTTCATTTAGGATATAGGCTATTACTGTTGTAACTGGAACTTCGTCACCATCCGAATATTGAATTCCTGCTAATATTCCACTTGCTGGTGCAGGAACCTCTATAGAGACTTTATCCGTTTCGACTTCCAAAACGACTTCATCTAAACTAACTGGATCACCTTCCTTCTTCACCCAATTAATAATTCGGGAGGTCTCCTGATCCATATCAAATTTTGGCATTATAAAAGGAGTTGGCATATTACACATTCACCTTAATATTTGTTACTCACTATTGCACGTATCTCTCGAGCAATGTCTTCTTCTTGTGGCACTGCCGCACGTTCCAATAAGCGATTGTAAGGAATGGGCACATCAGCTCCAGCAAGCCTACGCATGGGGGCATCTAAATAGTTAAATGCATCGTGGGCAGAGACAATCGCCATAATCTCACCAGCCCACCCACCTGTCTGACAAGCTTCGTGAACCACCAATAAGCGGCCGGTTTTCATAACAGAAGAAGTAATTGTGTCCACATCAAGTGGGCGCATTGTTCTTAGATCTACTACCTCCACTTCAATGCCATCTTTTGCTAATTCCTCAGCCACTTCAAGGGTTTTCTTCACCATAATATTGTTGGCAACCACAGTTATGTCGCGACCTTCACGTTTTATATCCGCTACACCAATTGGAATTGTATATTCTTCCTCCGGCACCTCACCTTTGGTTTTATACAGCAATTTATGTTCAACAAACACGACAGGATTAGGATCGCGAATGGCACTTAGTAACAAGCCTTTTGCATCATAAGCAGTGCTTGGATTTACAACTTTTATACCGGGGAAATGCATCAAAACACTTTCTAGTGATTGTGAATGTTGAGCAGCTGCCCCAGACCCAGATCCACCAGGCATCCGAACCACCAATGGAACAGTAGCCTTCCCCCCAAACATAAAACGAGCCTTACCAGCCTGATTTGCGAGTTGATCTAATGCTAAAAGCACAAAATCCATAAACATCATCTCTGCTACAGGGCGCATCCCAGCTAATGCTGCGCCAGTTGCAGCCCCCATAATTCCAGCTTCAGAGATAGGAGTTTCACGTATGCGCTCTGGACCAAATTCTTCAAGCATTCCGAACGTCACCCCAAAAGCTCCGCCATAAACACCAATATCCTCCCCTATAATAAAAACCCGCTCGTCCTGCCGCATTTCATGTTGCAATGCTGACCGAACAGCTTCCAAATATGACATCTCAGGCATATACATACTCCGTTAGTGTGTTCACATCGGGCTCAGGAGAGTTTTCTGCAAATTCAACTGCAGATTCTATTACTCCGTTTGCTTTTTCATTAAGTTTATCGGCTGTTTCTTCAGTAATTAAATTCGCTTCCCTAAGTGCTGCGCGAAAACGCAAAATTGGATCCTTTTCGCGCCAAGCAGCAATCTCTTCCTGGGTTCTGTAAAGGTTTCGATCACTTTTCGAGTGCCCAAAATAACGGTATGTCTGAGCTTCTACAAAATAAGGTCCATTTCCTGCTCTTACATGAGCTACAGCCTTGTTCATCACATCAAAAACAGCTACAACGTCATTCCCATCGACCAATTCCCAAGGAATACCATATGAATCTGCTCGTTGAGCAATTGGCAATTTAGCAATTACCTGTTCAACATCCATTGACATACCGTATTTGTTATTTTCACAAATAAATAACACAGGCAATTTCCATAAAGCGGCCATGTTGAGAGATTCATGGAAAACACCCTCATTTGTAGAACCATCACCAAAAATCCCCAAAACTATCTGGCTCGCTTTTTGCATTTGAACAGCTAGCCCTGCTCCCATCGCTAATGGAAAACCTCCACCAACAATACCATTCGCACCTAAATTATTGGCTTCTACATCTGCAATATGCATAGAACCACCACGGCCACGACAATAACCATTTTCTTTTCCCAAGAATTCGGCCATCATTAAATTTACATCAGCCCCCTTTGCAATAAAATGTCCGTGCCCTCTGTGATGATTAACTAAGTAGTCATCGTCTTGAACTGCTTGGCCTAGCCCTACTGCAACAGCTTCTTGCCCAGCAGACAAGTGCATTGTGCCGTGAACTTTTCCGGCGGCATAGAGCTGGTCCGCCATGCGCTCAAACCTTCGAATAAGGTACATGGTATATAACATTTCTTCCAATTGAGTCTGTTTCAGGCCTAAGGCTTCAACTTTTTTGGAAAAATCCGTACTTTCTTTTATTTCAATATTTTGGTCTTCTTTCATATTATTCTCACTTA
>CAZOOX010000039.1:0-30476 GCA_964581545.1 uncultured Anaerolineaceae bacterium | reverse complement strand
CCTCCTTGGATTGCTTTTTTACTCTATTTTAGCAACACCCAAAGGGGAGACTATCCAAAAATCAGAGTTTTGGCTAAAAGAGATTCGCCACTTTGCAAAACGAACCTATAGCCAGAATCATCCTTCTCAATTTTCGCAATTTTTATATTTAAGCGCAAATCGCCTGTTAGTTGACGCACCATCTCATCAGTCAACTCTTGTAAGCCATTGGCAAAAGCACCAAAGCGGGGGCGTTTTTCATCATTAGCTGATCTATTCTTACGCGCCGCACGCATCCGCCCAATAGCCGCCTTGAAAAGGCCGCCATATTCTGCTTCCATCTCGCGCATGATCGGAGAAGAAACAAGAATACTTTGTGTATCAGGATTGGTGTTGTAGATACCGCCCAGGATAGGGCCGATAAATTTATCGAGGGCTTCACGCCCTAAACGACGGGTCACAAAATCAGCGAGAGATTCATCTGCATTGTCAGACTTTTTAGGCCGAAAAGGCTCTGCCAGCATACGGAGTTTGCCGCGTCCGCTCATCAGGCGAGACTTGATAAATTTAACGGGAGCAAGCGGAACTTCCACGGGCGTCCCGCCATCGAGAATATACATATGGCGGGTTTCGGCACCGGGGTCTATCACGCTATCCTGAATGCCCAGCTCTCCGGCCAAATCCCATGCTTCTGGTTTACGGGTAATGAAAGATTCAGGCCCGCCATCAATGATCGCCTTCCCCTCAGGGAATTCAATAATTTGCGTATCCACTTTGCCACCCCAGCGACCTTCCTTTTCGAGCAACGCGTAAGAAAGACCTTTTTGTTGGGCTTCCCATGCGGCGCTAAGCCCCGTAATACCGCCACCAATGATGATAGTCTCAAGCATTCTTGCTCCATGATGAAAGAATTATTTCTGATAAGGCTTCTATATGTAATGACGAGGCATTCAATGCAGGGATATAGTGAAAATCGCCCCCACCTGCATTTTGAAATTCTTTACGGCCTTCATGCGCAATTTCCTCTACCGTTTCCAAGCAATCTACAGCAAAACCTGGTGCAAGCACATCCAAACCGGAGAGTTTCTCGCTGCCTAATTTCGCGAGAATTTCATCAGTATAAGGCTTTAGCCATTCTCCGCGCCCCAAACGGGACTGAAAAATTGCGAGCCAGAAATCTTTTTCTAAAGAAAGTTCTTCTGCGATTAGCGCAGCCGTGCGTTGACATTGCGCTTCGTAAGGGTCACCTTTCTCTACATAATCTTTGGGGATCCCGTGAAAAGAAAAGAGCATTTTTTCTGCCCTTTGTGATTGCGCCCAAAATGCCTTTGCACTCTCTGCTGCCGCCGAAATATAGGCAGGATGGTCATGATAATCGCTGATAACTTGCACGGAGGGCACCCAGCGCCATTTTTTCAGCACATCAAAAACAGCTTCGATGATCGTCCCGCTCGTCGTCCCGGAATATTGCGGAAAAAGCGGCAGGATAATGAGATCGGTCGCGCCTTTTTTACGAAGCTCGACCAAGGCATCTTTAATGGATGGATTACCGTAACGCATCCCAACTGCGACATTTAGGCTTGTTTCCGGTAAACGAGCACGAAGCACCTTTTCAACTTCTACCGCTAAATCCCGCGTGTGATAAAGCAAAGGAGAGCCCCGATCATCCCAAACTCGCTGATAGAGCTTTGCCGATTTACGAGGGCGGGTATTTAAGATAATGCCATGCAAAATTGGCAACCACTGCCAACGCGGCATTTCTATCACGCGTGGATCTGCTAAAAATTGCGCTAAAAAACGCCGTACCGCTTTCGGGGTAGGCGCATCGGGCGTGCCAGTATTGGCAAGAAGAATTCCAAGAGATTTAGACATAGCGCCAGCTATTTTAGATTAAAGTTCCAGAAAGTTTATGTAGTTTTTAGTAGATTTGGGTGAGGGTTTATTAAGAAATCCCCTAGCCTTTGCAATAACTCTCTTATCTGGTATCTTTGCGCTATCATTTTTTTGTCCAAATCATTACGATGTTGCTACAGGAAAAGTTATATGAAAATTCCTTTGAATAGAAAATCATATGTCCATGAAATAAAAGAACGCTTTGATAATGACGTGGAGCGCTTCTCGAATCTCGAAACCGGACAAAGCGCCACTGTTGATGCCCCACTTGCGATGGAATTGATCACGCAAGCCGCCTATCGCAGCACACCCAATATCAAAAGAGTCCTGGACATTGGCTGCGGCGCAGGAAATAACACCCTGAAATTTCTGGAATATACTCCATCCTTTGACAGCGACTTAATTGATCTTAGCCTCCCCATGCTGGAAAAAGCAAAAGAGCGGATTTCCGCAGTCAACAAGGGTAAGGTGCAAACTATTCAGGGTGACTTTCGTGAAATTGATTTGCCCGACAACGAATATGATGTCATTTTTGCAGCAGCTGTTTTACATCACCTACGCGACGATGCTGATTGGGAAGAAACTTTTGAGAAGATCTATCGCATCACTGCCTCCGGCGGGAGCATCTGGATCACAGACCTGATCTCTCATGAAACAGAAACTGTTCAAGGGTTAATGTGGGAACGTTATGGGGAATATCTGACATCATTTGGCGGAGAAGAATATAAAGAGAAAGTCTTTGGCTATATTGAGATGGAAGACTCGCCACGCCCTGTCACCTATCAATTGGATTTGCTGCGCAAGGTGGGGTTTAAGCATGTTGAGCTTTTGCACAAAAATTCCTGCTTTGCAGCTTTTGGAGCATTAAAGGGGATATAACAAAGCCATCTTCGCTCGCTTGTTTTTTTCTTACTTACCCCTTATAAAGCTACTCAGCTTTTGGCAAGAGATGCTCGTTACTCTCTTTTAGCTCGGTTAGCAAAACTTCTAACGCCTTCAAATCGCTATTAGAGAGGCTTGCCCAAGGCAAAAAATAATTGTTATTAGTCGCTGCCTCAGCATCGTCGCGCACCTTTCTGCCTATATCTGTGATCACATAACCATCATCACCAACTTCAATCCACCCCAGCGTTTTCAATTCATCGAGTGCTTTGGCATAGTCCTTTGCTGTGTAATTACGAAATGGTAAATGCTCTGCCAGCTTTTCCGCCGTATTTACTTCCCCGCTCCAGACAAAGGTGAGGGTCTCCCAAACCTGCCCATTCACACCAGCAGGTGTCCATGCAGCGATATGAGCATCATCCCGAAAAGCGCGCAAATCATCAAGATGTTGATCCACTTCGGCAAGAGAATTTGCATCCACTTTGAGATGACCGCCGTGACTAATGTCAAAAGTAGTTTTGCCCGTTTTGAATTCAACTTGCTCACAAGCAGCGATTATTTTTTTGAGCAAGGTCGCCAACTTAGCCATCTTATCAGCCGAAAATTTGTTAATTTCATTAATGTGAGCATAAAAAGCTGTATGTGATTCTTCTATAGCCCTTACTCCTTTTTCGGAGGCAACGTATCCGCCTGCACCATCCGCTTTCAGACAATCGGCTTCTGCGGCATCCTTCAGAGTTTTGGCAAAACCAATCGGGTTATTGTAAGGCGTTCTTTTTGATAACAATTCTACTGAAATCGAATCTGGAGCAACATTGGTTGCCTTGAAGGTTGGAACATAAAATCGCTGCTCGGTAAAGTGTTTCTCAAAAAGCGGCATGACCACTTCTCGCCCAAGCGAGAAGATCGATCCAGAGACTTCCCCCATTAATTGAAAATTTTTCTCTTTATTACTCATTTCTTCCTCCTTATAAAATTTTCGCTTTATATTTTTTTACTCAAAATTCATCACGGTTTTTAATCAATCATTTCAGATAATAAGATATGGAGCTTTCCGAGTACAATATCTTTTATCAGTATACGAGATATTCACACCTTCTAACAACTAACTTTATGCGAAAATACATCTACTTCACCGTCTTCATTTCTGGCATGACCACTCTGGCTGCCGAACTTTCTGCGTCTCGGCTGATCGGCAACGTCTTCGGGACGAGTAATCTCGTTTGGGCCGCCATTATTGGTTTGATGCTGCTCTATCTCACCCTCGGATACACCCTCGGCGGCAAACAAGCTGATAAATCTCCGCATGCCGAAAGCATGTATAAAGTTTTGGCATGGGGCGCCTTTACGCTCGGTATCGTGCCCTATATTGCCAATCCCGTTTTGCGGGCGGCCGCGACCGCTTTTGATGGTCTTCAAGTCGGCGTGATGATGGGGGCATTTGTCGCTGTTTTGGTGCTTTTCAGCGTCCCTATCACGCTCTTGGGTATGATCTCCCCCTACGCCATTCGTCTGAACATGGACGATACTGAAAAAGCCGGCAAAATTTCGGGCAATATCTACGCCATTTCCACGCTTGGCTCGTTTCTCGGCACTTATCTGCCCGTCTTGGTGCTTATTCCCACCGTTGGCACCACGAAAACTTTTCTCATTTTTAGCCTTTTCCTGCTTTTTGTTGCCCTCCTAGGTCTCGCTAAAAGCGCAGGACTACGCAAAATGCTGCCCTACTTACTAATGGTCCTTTTTATCGTTATCCTCGCCATTTTTGATGGTGGTCGCGGCATCAAAGAAACAAAGGGGCAGGTTTACGAGACAGAATCAGCCTACAACTATATCGAAGTTTTGCAGCGTGGCTCAGAAACGCATCTGCGCCTGAACGATGGGCAAGGTGTTCATTCCGTTTATGACCCCGACAATCTCGATTACAACGGACCCTGGTCGCAATTTCTCGTTGGTCCCTTTTATAACACCCCACCCCACAGCACCAAAGATATAAAACGCATCGCCATTGTCGGTCTGGCTACAGGCACATTTGCACAGCAAGCAACCGCCGTCTTTGGCGAAATCCCCATAGATGGCTATGAAATTGACCCAAAAATTATTGAAATCGGCAACGAATACTTCGCGATGGATAAACTGGATAACCTCAACGCCTACGCTGAAGATGGACGCTGGGGACTAGAGCACAGCCCGCATCAATATGACATCATCGCTGTGGATGCTTATAGACCGCCATACATCCCCTGGCATATGACTACGCTGGAATTTTTCGAGATCGCGCACGAACGCTTGTCCCCAACTGGCGTATTAACCATCAACGTAGGGCGGCTCCCCGGCGACCGTCGTTTAATTAACGCCATGGCTACTACCATTGCCCAAACATTCCCTTCCATCTATATCATGGACATCCCCTACACTCTCAACTCGATCATCTATGCCACAAAACAGCCGACCAACAAAGATTTTCTCTCCAAAAATCTCATCACCCTGACCGACAGCGGAGATACACATCCTCTACTTCTAGATGCGATGCAAACAACCTGGACCTATAAACAAGCAGGCTATGAAACATCTACTATCTTCACTGATGACAAAGCTCCCATCGAATGGATCACGAATGATATGATCCTTGGCTTTATGCTTGGTGGCGATGTGGAAAGTTTGCAATAACAATCGTTGGGGTGGGTCTCAGACCCGCCCCTATTTTCATCAAATAAGGGCGACCCTTTATGCTAACAATATAAATTTCAGAAATAACAAAATTTTATTTCTAGAAAACATTTTGTTTGAATCCAGACGGGTCGCCCCTACACTATAAATAAAAACATTATGAACAAAACCCTTTCCAATATTCTCTCTTTTATCACTGCACTCCTCACCCCCATCGTGCTAGTTCTTTTTGGTATCCGTATTTTGTTGACACCACTTTTCCCCGAGATCGAGTACCGCATGCCCAATTTCCCGCCTGATAGTTATGGCTTCTCTCAGGAAGAGCGTTTGAAGTGGGCAAAAAACGCGATCGAATATCTCAACAACGATGCAGGGCCTGAATTTCTTGGCGACTTGACTTTTGACGATGGCTCTCCGCTATACAAAGAAAGCGAAGTCAGTCACATGCTGGATGTGAAGATTCTGATACAGATCGCCTTAAAAGTTTGGGGCGGGGCTTTCGGGTTGCTGATTCTGCTTGGGATCTGGGCAAAGCTCGGAAAATGGGAGCAAGCCTTCAGGTTGGGTTTGAAACGGGGCGGCTGGCTAACACTCATTCTGACGGGAACTCTCGCCCTGATCGCTTCGATCAATTTCTGGGCATTCTTCGCCCAATTCCATCATATTTTCTTTGAAGGTGAAAGTTGGATCTTCCTCTATTCTGATACATTGATCCGTCTTTTTCCAATGCGTCTATGGCAAGATGCTTTCATTATGGAGGCGATCATTGTAGTTGGTGGCGGGCTAGGCTTGGCGTTGGGACTTAAAAAACAATCCTAAATTTGACTCCACGAGAAGCATGCTTTTGCGACGAAGTGGTCTTATGCCCATGGGATTGCTTCGTCGGATAAAGCTCTCCTCGCAAATTCACCAAGAAGGCACGACGCGCTCTTCCTCCATTTTTGCAACTCAAAACCACTTGATGTGTTAAGGGTGGTGTATAATTCTTTCAGCTAAAAGGAGCTATAAAATGAGCCAGTTTTTATCGTTAGAAGGACGCACCGCTATCGTGACAGGTGGCGCGCGCGGCATAGGAAAAGCAATTGCAGAAACATTAGCTGCTCGTGACGCTAAAGTTGCTGTTGTAGATTTACGCATGGATTTGGCAGAAGAAACTGCAAGTGAAATCACCGCAGCTTCAGGTATCGAGGCTATCGCCCTAGAAGCCGATGTTTCTAGCCGAGAAAGCGTAAATGCAATGATCAAGAGCGCTGTTGAGAAACTTGGAAAAATTGATATTTTGGTAAACAACGCAGGTATCACGCGTGACGGTTTGATCATGCGCATGAAAGAAACTGATTGGGATATGGTTTTAGACATTAACCTGAAAGGTGCTTTCAATTGCGCTCAGGCTCTTGCCCGCCCAATGATGAAACAACGCTACGGCCGAATTATTAACATCTCTTCAGTTTCTGGTGTAACCGGGCAAGCCGGGCAGACGAATTACTCTTCATCAAAAGCTGGCCTGATCGGTTTTACAAAAGCACTTGCGAAAGAACTTGGTTCACGAGGCATCACCGTAAATGCAGTTGCTCCCGGCTTTATTGAAACAGTTCTTACAGAAGAACTGCCTGAGGAGATCAAAGATATTTCGATGAAACTCACTCCCATGGGCAGATTCGGCACGCCGCAAGATATTGCCAACGCTGTGGCATTTTTAGCCGCAGAAGAATCTTCCTTTATCACCGGCGTCACCTTGCAGGTTGATGGTGGAATGGTGATGTAGGAAGCGAGACCTAAGACTTCAGACCCAAGATTTAAGATCTGACACTGTTTTTTACTGATGTCTGATATCTAAAGTCTTAGGTCTGAAAATAAGGAGATAAAAATGGATCAAAATACTCGCCCTCCCGGAAAAACGACCGTTGCACCCGACGTATTGGTCGAAATCGCACGGATGGCTGCGCTAAAAGTAGAAGGTGTCAGCGCAATGGCTCCCGTCTCAGGCGGTGTTAACCGTCTTTTCCGTCGCGGCATCGTAGATGGCGCACGCATCACTGTCGAAAATGATGTTGTCTCCGCAGACCTATATATCATCCTCGAAAACGGCGTTAATATTCGCAACACCAGCCGCACCGTACAGAAAAAAGTAACCCGCGCCATTACTGAGATGGTCGGCATGGACGTTGAAGAAGTAAATATACACATCGAGAATATCGCCTACAAAGAAGAGGCATAAACTGCATGAAAGAACGCACCAGAGCGCGCAGCCTTGCTCTGCAAGTACTTTACGAAATCGATTTAAGCGATCACCTTCCCGGCACAGTTTTTTCCCAACGCCTGAAGGAAATTTCTCTATCATCGAAAGAGAAAAAATCTGAAGAACTGGAAGATTTTGCACGCAGGATCGTCTTCGGCATCATTCCGCTTACCGAAAAACTCGACAAAGCCATCGCCGAATACGCCCCCGATTGGCCCCTCGACCAAATCGCCCCCATAGATCGCAACATCCTGAGAATCGCTTTTTGGGAATTTGGCATTAGTCAGGAAACACCCATCAAAGTCGCCATCAACGAAGCCGTAGAGCTAGCCAAAGTCTACGGCTCCGATGCTGCGCCCAGCTTCATCAACGGCGTATTGGGCAGCCTTGCCAAATTCAAGAACGAGATATTCATGTCACTCAAGGGGCTGTAAAATGGACTTTCTTGGAATCGGCGTCCCCGAACTCTTTTTTGTCATTCTCATCGCCATCATCGTTCTAGGCCCCAAAGATATGCAAAAGGCCGGAAAAACCATCGGCAAATGGATGCGCAAAGTTGTCATGTCTCCTGAGTGGCAAGAGATCAAAAACGCATCAAATAGAATCAAAACACTCCCCAACCAGTTAATGCGCGAAGCAAGTCTTGAAGATTTCGAAGAATATAAACGAGATCTAGGTATCACCATGCCAGAAGAAGAGAAAGCAGAAAAGGCGGGATATGGTGCATGGGATGGAACGTCTCGCCCTCAAGAAACTGATGCAACGAATAGCATCGCCCCGCCTATCAACACGCGAAACGAAGCGCAGGGCGCGGATGAAAAGCCTGCTCCTGATAAAAAAGCAGAATCGAGCAAAGAAACATCTCCCGCTAACCCCATAGACACCAATAATGCGTAATTTTTTCAACAAACTCTGGTCTATCATCACCGCCCCCTTCCGCCTGATCTGGAAAATCATCACAGCCCCTTTCAAAGGCATAAAAAAGATTCAGGACTTTCTCAATGAAATCCCTGAAGAGCACTCTCTTATTGACACCACCGCCAGCACAATTCAATCGGCGGAAGCACGCGCATCGCTCATGGATCACGTCGAGGCTTTGCGAAAGCATATTTTTCGTGCCTTGCTTGTTTTAATAGCCACATCTTCTATTTCATTTGCATTTGCCATAAAATTGCTAGACTATCTAACCGAGCCTGTTGGCGGCATTTCCCAGCTCCAGACAATCACTCCAACTGAGCAGGTTGGAGTTTTCATGCAAATAGCACTCATCAGTGGCGTTGTGCTCGCTATGCCCTACATTGCATTTGAATTCTGGTTCTTTTTAGCTCCAGGATTAAAACCGCGTGCCAAGAAATTTGGATTATTTGGCATCCCTCTAGCGTCCCTTCTTTTTATTGGCGGAGTTGCCTTTGCCTTCATAATATTGCTCCCTCCAGCACTCGACTTCCTACTCGGTTTTCTGGAAACCCAAAACAACTGGACAATATCTGAGTATACAAGATTTGTCACCAATATCATGTTCTGGATCGGGATTTTCTTTGAACTCCCCCTCCTTGTTTATGCCTTAAGTTCAGCCGGCATTCTCAACCCCAAAATTTTGCAGGAGCAATGGCGCATAGCAATTGTTATTATCACGATCCTTGCAGCAGCGATTACTCCAACAATTGACCCCCTCAACATGATGCTCGTCGCCATACCAATGACCCTTCTATATTTCATCAGCATAGGTGCTGGCTATATTGCTTATAATGGAAGAAAAAAGAAAGTTGAATGATCTATCTGTACCAAAGCAGGAGGAGAAAAAGATGAGTAATTTGCAAAGAGCCATAAATGCCATAAAAGAGGGCAAAAAAACAGAAGGAAAAACTCTTCTTGCTGAAATACTCCACACCGACCCCAATAACGAGAGAGCCTGGTTGTGGATGTCTGCCGCTGTAAAAAATCCGGACAATAAAGAAGAATGCCTGGAGAGAGTCCTAAAACTCAACCCCGACAACCAACCCGCCCAACGCAGTCTGGCTTCTCTTAGAAAAAAGCAAGGAAAAATACCAGCAAAGCCTTCGTCCAAATCTACATCTTCTTCCACCTCAACTGCCACAGAACCAGAAAAGAATATACTGCCAACACAAGAAGAGATAGAGCATCAACAAAAGCTCGTTGAAGAACGCCAGAAAAAAGAAGAAGAGTTGCGCAGATTAAGCAAATTGATCTCCTACGAACTCAGCGAAGGCGCCTCCAGCCGAGTACTTAGCGCAAAATATGTAAAAAAAGGCTTTCCAAAAGAATCTGTAGAAAATCTCATCAACGAATTGGATGGCAAACTAAAACCTCCCAAAAATGATATGTCCTTATCCGCTTTGTTATTTTCAACAAAAGGAAGGATCACCAGAACAACTTATTGGCTCTTTGGGCTTGCCTATTTCATACTCTCCATCATCGCTGTCTCTGTAGACTTCATGCTGCTTGGCGGATTTGGAGTCCTTGAACAACAAACACCGCCTCCCTTCTTCGGCATATTTACAGGTATATTGGGATTGGTGGGATTTTTTCCAGCATTAGCCATCCAGATAAAAAGGCTTCATGACAGGGATCGTTCAGGCTGGTTCCTTTTGCTTAATTTCGTTCCATTTTTAAATTTATGGGTAGGGATCGAAATAGGGTTCCTTCCTGGAACAATAGGACAAAATCAATACGGGCCAGATCCGAGGCAGCATAACCGCCAAAGAGAAGAGATAGAATACTAACTAAAGTCGCAATTTGTATAGCCCCGTTTATCTGATCAACTTTATAAAAGTGAATGCCATGCAAAAAAAACGCCCAATACTCTCTAAAGCAGCTATCCTTATTCTGGCGGCCGCAGTCCTTCTCAGTGGCCCCGCCTGCACTCTCTCCCTGCTGGATATAGAAATCCCCATTGGCGGCGGAGATACCCCTTCCACCCCACTTCCTGAAGATGTTCCTCCAGAAGCAACACCGATCCCTTCTGCAGAAACGAGATTCACCGTCCACATCCCTACCCCGCTTAATGCTGGAGATACTCTTGTTCTCAGCATTCTCGACGAGGTATCGGGACTCCCCTTCAATGCGATCAATTACCCGCTTGAGCCAGTAGATGCGCAAACCTATACAGCTGCCTTGCCCCTCCCTATGAATGCAGTTGTCAAATATCGATATATTATTACCGGGAGCAATCGTCTACAAGAAACAACAAGCGAAAATCTCCCTGTACGCTATCGCTTGTATAAAGTAGAAGGTATTGGCACTATAGAAGATGCTGTTAGCAGTTGGACAGGTCAAAGTTTCGATGGCGCAACCGGACATATTCAAGGTTTAGCACTCGACTCTGTCAGTGGTCAACCTATCCCTAATCTGCTTGTAAATATAAGCGGCATTCAAACACTAAGCGATGCATCTGGCAATTTCTATCTTGAAGGTATTTTGCCAGGGCTACACCGCATGACTGCATACGCCTTGGATGGATCTTATCAACCCTTCCAGCAAGGCGCACAAGTAGAAGCGGGGTTGGTAACTCCCGTTCAAATCCATGTTGCGTCAGCCCAGATCGTGCGAGTTACATTTATTGCAGATCTTCCTGAAAACACGATCTCTGGCGCACCTGTTCGCTTAGCGGGAAATCTCTCTCAACTTGGCAACACCTTTGGTGATCTAGGTGGCGGTTTCAGCACAATTTCAGATAAAATGCCTGTTCTCTCCCCCCTAGAAGATGGACGTTATAGCCTCACGATCCCTTTACCCATCGGCACAGACTTACGCTACAAATATACGCTTGGCGACGGATTCTGGAACGCAGAGCAAGATAAAAGCAGCGAGCAAGTCCTTCGTCGGCTTATTGTTCCGCAGACCGATATTGTTGTCGAAGATAAAGTTATTTCGTGGCAATCAGGCCCCTCATCCCCGATCCTTTTCGATCTTAGCGCTCCAGACAATACGCCTGCCGGAGATATGGTCTACATCCAATTTTCCCCTTACGCCTGGACAGAACCCATCCCGATGTGGCCCTTGGGCAATAATCGTTGGGCTTATAAACTTTACGGACCTCTTGATACCGTTAAAAGTTTTGGCTATAGATACTGTCGCAATGCCCAATGTGGCAGTGCAGACGATCTTGCCACAATGGGTAATGCAACGGCTGGACGACAAATCACCGTCAGCCTTGCCCCTCAAGATATCCGTGACCGCATAACCGGTTGGGCATGGCTTGAAGAAGAAACACCCTACACAATTGTTGCTACACCCATTCAGGCGCGCAATAATGATTTTATTGCAGGCATCGAGTTTCAATCGAATTTTGCGCCAAGCTGGACACGCTATACATCACAAGCGATGCAAAATATCAGCGCTCTGCATGCAAACTGGACAATACTCACCCCAAGCTGGACATTTTCCAATACAAGCCCTCTCGTTTTCAGCCCCCAACCCGCAGAAGACCCTCTTTGGGATGATACAAAACTGATGCTCGAACAAGCCACAGCGCTTAATCTGAGCACCGCACTTTTCCCACAACCCCACTTCCCTGAATCTGCAGATAATTGGTGGATCAACGCCCCAAAAGATTTCGGATGGTGGAACGATTGGTTTGAGCGCTACCGCCAATTTGCATTGCACCACGCCGATATCGCTGCGCGCAACAACGTACGGACGTTAATTCTCGGCGGAGATTGGCTTGCTCCCGCTATGCAAAACGGATTACTCGCTGATGGGCAATCTTCTGCTGTTCCTGCTGACGCAGAGCTGCGCTGGAACGCGATCATCACCGAAGTACGCACACATTTTGCTGGCGAGATCTGGTGGGCAATACCCTATACATCTGGCAGTCTTGCAAATGCACCGCCGTTTATAAAAAGCGTCGATGGTGTTTATTTACTTTGGAATGCCCCTCTCAGCCAGGGAAATCCCATTGATAAAACAGCTATGACAAATGAAGCAATTCGTTTACTAGATGAAGAAATCTCTCCTTACCAAGTTAGCGTTGAAAAAGATATTATTATCGGCTTAGCTGTTCCCTCTGCCAGCGGCGCAGAATCTGCTTGTGTGCCGAAGGCAGCAGGCGGCTGCCTGGATTGGAAAGAACTCAGCCGCCCCAACGCAGATATTCCCTCTGTCGGGCTAAATTTGCAAGCCCAAACGGATGTATATGAAGCGATACTGAACGCCATCAATGGGCGCGCCTGGGTAAACGGGATCGTCAGCCGCGGCTACTATCCCCCCGTGATGCTGCGTGATAAATCAGCATCCATTTACGGGAAAACATCTGGCGATCTGCTTTGGTATTGGTATCCGAGGTTGCTAGGAATAGCACAGTAAAACTATTCTTTACACAAAAAAACGCTATCCTTTTGAAAAGGATAGCGTTTTTGATTCCTTATTAGCAACCAAAGAAGAAAAAAACATTTATTAATTTAGGGGTGGATAATCCCCATATCCTTCCCAAGGAAGTCGAGGATGATAACTGTTTGGCTCAATAAATTCCTCATATTCCTTTGTGACGAAGAACATTATTTGGAAGATTTCAGAGGTTTCCAATACTCTACCCTTTACTTCTAAAAAAACAGCGGTTTCTAGTTCATTGTAGTACAAAGTAACATCTGAATAACTCATATCATGGTCATGTCTCCATGCAGTTAAAAAATCTGGCTCCCCATAGTTTGCTATAACACCAGCAAGATGCATGGGTGGAGTTGGAACATAACCAATTCCATCCACCAAGCCAGTATCCAAGTCTGAACCAATCAACATATATCCGTACTCTCCTAAAGAACACCGTATCGTTTCTCCAGGCGGTGCTGTACACGAAGGGTGATCAAGGTGCTCTCCTAATATATCGTTTACATCTTGCATAAGGGTCTTTTCTGGCGTAATCCCTAGAAAACAAGGTGCCTTACATGCTTTCTCCACAAGAAAATCAGGGATAACAACCTCGACAGAGGGCGTGCTTGTAGCAGTAGGCTTTGCTTCTTCGGTCAAAAATAATGTATCAATAACTGCTTCAGCAGTTGCTATTATATTTTCCTTACTCAGAGTAGCAGTTGCTCTTATCCCATTTTTACTAAGAACATCTGACATTGGAAAAGCTCTACAGGATGTCAAAATTAAAACGAGCCAAATTAGTATAAATTTTTTCATCATGTTATTTCCTCTTCCTCAACCACCCGACAAGCGCAAAACCCAAGCCTAGAACAAGTAAAAAGAATTTTATTGTTGCCGAAAAAGCTGCCATTCGGGGGCAAAAAGAAGAGGCTACTCCGCTCAGGATACGCCACAAGAAGAAGTTCTCAAGCGCATCAAAAAGGGCTGCAAGTAAAACACCCCACCCTACATAAGCGCCAACTTTCTCAAATTTTCCACCATGCTTGGATGCTGCCATCAGCACGCCGAGAGAGATCGTCAGCCCATAGACAACTAAAAAGAGATAGTCAAATCCCAGCCCAAAAGCGGCAAAGAGTTGGGCCCGGGAATCCCAGCTTTCCATGATGGTATTTGCTTTCTCAACAGTGCCTGCCAGTTCAAAGGAGACAATGCCCGAGGGCGAGACAGGATTCCGTAAGGGGGCGTCCAAAAATCCAAAAACACCGATCAGGACCAATGTCAGCGCGAGAAGCGAAAGAAATATTTTTTTGCGGGAAGATGTGGGGATGAAATCCAATGGATGAGACATATTGATCTCCTTTTCAAAATTGCTACTTGACTCTCAATATTAATTATTATATTATAGAAATAACTGACTGACTGGTCAGTTATAAGGAATTCTATGTCACCAAAACCCAATGTAAGCGAAGAAAGAAAAGAACAGATCACCGAAGCTGCAACGAAAGTTTTTGCAAAACAAGGCTTTGATAAGGCGCGTATGGATGATATTGCCACTGAAGCCAAGCTAAGTAAAGGCACGCTTTATCTTTATTTCAAAAGCAAAGATGCAATTATTAAACATTTGCTTGAGAAACTCTTTGATCGTGAATTTGCAGCCCTGCAATTGATAGCAAATGAACCTCGCCCTGCATCAGAAAAGCTGATGCTCTTTGCAGAAAAAATGATCGACGATATACATAGCTGGTCTCGTTTTATTCCGATCATGTATGAGTTTTTAGGTCGACTTTTTCGGCAAAGCGTTGTGCAAGAAGCCTTCAAAAAATATATGGGCTTATATTACGACTTGATCACGCCTATCATTCAGCAAGGAATTGATGCAGGAGAATTTAAATCAACGGATGCAGAAGAAGCGGCCGTGGCCTTTGGCGCTATTTTTGAAGGGACGATCTTGCTTTGGGTTTACGACCCAGAGCGAGTAAATTTAGAAAAAAATCTCCACGCTGGCATCAAATTACTAATGAATGGGATCATCAAATGACTCAAGAAAATCTTCGCCAACCCCCACGCGGATTTCAAGCCTGGTTTTCGCGCATGCCCATTTACTTCTATAAACTTGGTTTGGGCGGGTTATTCAAGGAACGTTTTTTGCTACTCACCCACGTCGGACGCAAAAGCGGATTGCCGCGCAAGGCTGTGCTCGAAGTCGTAGATATAGATGCAGAAAATTACTATATTGTCTCTGGTTTCGGTGAAAAATCGCAATGGTTCAAAAATATAACGCAGACACCGCAGGTGAATATCCAGGTTGGGCAAAAGAAGATGGATGCACTCGCTAAACGCCTGCCCACTGATGAAGGCTTTAGAGTATTGCAAAATTATGCAAAAGCGCATCCCAAAGCCTTGCGCGAGCTATCTCGCTTGATGGGTGTATCGTACGATGGCAGCAGAAAAGATTTAGAAAAAATGGCAAATATTTTGCCCGTGCTCGCCCTTCATATTCAAGAAAAGGAGTAAAAAATGGAAATCCTATATCTGGTTCTCGCAATGATCGTTGTCGGCCTTATCGTTGGCTATATCGCTGGGCTGATCTGGAAAGATGATTTCAACAATTATCCCACCGCTGTCATTGCCGCTGTCATTACAGGCTTGCTCGATTGGTTTGTAATTCCCATGATCGTTTCTTCAGAAACCTTAAAGTGGATCGGTGTTGCCCTTGAGCCTCCGCTGGTCGCACTCGGTGTTCTTTGGCTGATCCGATATGCAAAGAGAGATCAGTAAACAGTATTCAATAGCGGAGATTGAGTAGGCGATGCTTTTCTCAACCAGCGCTGGAAGATAAAAAATGACAGATTCCATCATCCAAACAACGGGATTAACCAAAAACTTCAAGAAAACGCTCGCTGTAGATGCGTTGGACCTAACGATCGGCAGCGGCGAGCTATTCGGCTTGGTCGGGCCCGACGGCGCAGGAAAAACAACAATCCTCCGCTTGTTGGCTGGGTTGCTAACACTAAGTGACGGAGAAGCCACTGTTGCGGGATACGATCTGCGCAAAGAATCTGAATCGATCAAAAAGCATATCGGCTATATGGCACAACAATTTAGCCTCTATGCTGAATTAAGCGTTCTCGAAAATTTGCAATTTTTCGCCGAGATTTACGATGTTCCCAAAGAGAAAATGGCAGAGCGTACCGAAAAACTGCTCCAATTTGCGCGATTAACAGAATTCAAAGATCGGCGAGCCGCCCATCTCTCTGGCGGGATGCAGAAAAAGCTCGCTCTCGCAAGCACGCTCATTCACGAGCCAAAGATTTTGCTTCTTGACGAGCCGACAACGGGCGTAGACCCTATCTCTCGCCGTGAATTTTGGGATATTCTCACAAACCTGCATCTCAACGGCACAACCATTATCGTCAGCACGCCTTATATGGACGAAGCTGATCGCTGCTCACGCGTTGGCTTGATCTATGAAGGAAAGCTTGTAATTTGTGATACCCCGCGCCAAATAAAAAAAGAGTTGCCCGGAGAGATGGTCGAGTTTTTGACAGATAAGTGGCAAAAAGCAAAGACACTTGTCGAGAATTTACCCGGGGTTCTTGAAGCACAAACCTACGGCGAGGCATTACACCTGCTTGTTGATGATGGGAATAAACGCTTGGCGCAAATCACCGAAGCATTGACGAAAAGCGGAATCAAGTTTCGGGGTGCGCGCGTCGCACCTGTCCGCATGGAAGAAGCCTTTATTTCCCTCATCCAAAGGCTGGAGGCGTAGCAATGTCATTTCATCATATTTGGGCGATCACACGCAAAGAATTCAACCATATTATCCGCGACCGCAGCACGATGATCCTGGTCGTTTTTACGCCGCTGGCAATGCTTTTGCTGATGGCCTATGCACTGACCGTTGAATTACAACATATCCCCATTGCTGTTCTGGATTATGACCGCAGCGCGACATCTCGCAACTTTGTGCAACAAATTGTCTCAGGAAATGACCTTGATCTTTACGCACAAGTAGGCTCCATTGAAGAAATTGAAGACCTGCTAATGCGCGGAGATGTGAAAGCCGCATTAGTCATTGACCCCAATTTCTCTCGCGACTTACTCGCCATGCGCGGGATGCCCATGCAAGTGATCATTGACGGCACAGAACCGGAAAGCGGTGGTTTTGCCGTAGAGCATATTGCCTCGCGCGCAGAAAAATTTGCAAACGAAGCGCTTGCGAACCAAATCCAGATGATGGGCTTTTCAACAGATTCGCTTCAACCTTTGGATTTACGTATCCGCACTTGGTACAACCCCGGATTAAAACCCCGAAACGACCTTATCCCCGGCCTGATCTCGATGGTACTCGGATTCCCGGCCCTATCTGTTGCGCTAGCCCTCGCCCATGAACGAGAGCACGGCACAATGGAACAATTAATGGCCACCCCTGTTGGGCGCGCCGAGTTGCTAGTGGGAAAAATGATCCCCTATATCGTCGCAGGGCTCGTGAATGTTATTATCCTCCCCTTCCTCGCCAGGCTTTGGTTCCACGTTCCCTTTAACGGCTCTTTCCCGCTTTTCTTTGCCCTTTCTGCCATCTTCATGTTTGCCGTGATCAGCATGGGGATCATCATCGGCGTTTTTATGAAATCCCAGGCTGCCGCAATGGGTGTCTCCTTCTTGATGATCTTCTTCCCCGGATTTTTCCTGACGGGCATCTTCTTCCCCATCGTTTCCATGCCAGAGATCATGCGCTTGGAATCATTGGGAATGCCCGGCACACATTATGCGATCATCACACGCGGCATTTTCCTCCCTGGCGTCGGAATGGAGATTTTGTGGCCTTACGCGGTGATGTTGGTGCTCCTAGGCTTTTCTTTCACTGGAATAGCAGCTCTATTTTTCAGGAAGAAACTCGGATAAAAATCTTATGCTAAAACGAATTCTCGCCCTCACAAAAAAAGAATTTATCCATCTGAAAAATGATTGGTGGCTACCAGCCTTTATGCTTTTTGGCGGCGTCCTGGAACTGATGGCCGTTGGCTGGGCAACAGCTCGCCCCATTAGGAATCTCCCGCTCATGGTTTTAGATCATGATCGCAGTGCAGCTAGCCGCTCTTTGGTAATTTCTTTAGAGAATACAGAAACCTTTGCCCTTGAAGCCATGGTCGAGGATTTCCAAACCATCGAAGATGCGCTTGACCGAGGCGAGATCAGTGCCGCGATCATTATCCCGCCCGATTTCTCAGAAGAATTGGTTGACGCCAATGGAAAACCATCTCTATCCATGATCTTGAATGGCGCAGAAAGTGTTCCCGCAACGGCGGCGCTACGTGCTGCGGAAGGCGTTATTGCTTCATTAAACGAAAAGATCATCATCCAAAGATTGGGGCTTTCCCCCGATGAGTTCGATGGTTTCGCACCACGCTTGCGAGTCTGGTTCAACGAGGCACTCAGCGAAGCGCTCTACACCACCCCTGCCGAGATGGGATTGATGCTCGAATTCACAACACTCCTTTTCGCTGCGCTTGCCTTCTCACGAGAAAAAGAATTAGGCACATTAGAACAACTGCTCGTAATGCCATTTTCTTCTCTTGAAATCATTATTGGCAAAGCAATTCCCGTTATTATCGTTGCCTATACTGATTTTCTATTGATGCTGGGAATGGTGCATTTTGTCTTCAAAGTACCTATTCGCGGCTCATTATCACTCTTGTTCATTTTGGCTTTCGGCTATCTATTGGTAGAGCTGGGCAAGGGGATGGTGCTCTCGGTCATCGCAAAAACACAGATGCAGGCTTTTTTGCTGGTTCTGCTTTTTGGGATGTCAGACTTTATGTTCACGGGCTATGCTGCTCCCGTCGAATCAATGCCCAAGGCCATGCAATTTATCGCAAATATTGTCCCTGCTCATCATTGGTTGGAGATATTGCGCGGCATCCTGCTCAAAGGCGCAGGGATGGACGTGATCTGGCCGCATGTACTTGCCTTGGGTATTCTTGGCACAATTATTATGACCTTCTCGTTGAAATTTGTGAGAAAGGCTCTGGACTAACCTCATGACACCTGCAATTATCACCACCAATCTCACCAAACACTTTGGCGATTTTACCGCCGTCAACGGGATCAATTTTGAAGCACCGCGCGGTGAAATTTTCGGTTTCCTTGGTCCCAATGGGTCAGGAAAAACGACCACTATCCGCATGATGCTCGGGCTGCTCTCTCCTTCAGCGGGAGATATTCAGGCGCTCGGAATATCAGTTAAAGGCAACCAGGCAGAACTCCAGCAGCGTACCGGCTATATGTCCCAGAGATTTTCTTTATATAACGACCTGACAGTCCAACAAAATCTGCAATTTTACGGGGCGGCTTATGGGCTAAATCAAGTTGATCTTAAGGCACGCATTCAGGATGCGCTTGCGATGGCCGGGCTGAAGGGGAGAGAAAACGCAAAAACCAAAGATCTTTCTGGTGGATGGCGGCAGCGACTGGCACTCAGCGCGGCGATCTTGCATCGTCCTGAATTGATCTTTCTTGATGAACCGACAGCAGGCGTAGACCCAATTTCGCGCCGCGCTTTTTGGGACTTGCTCTATCAACTGGTTGCTGAAAAAGTGAGCGTTTTCGTCACCACGCACTATATGGACGAAGCCGAGCATTGCCACAAACTAGCCTTTATTCAACGCGGCAATATCATCGCAGAAGGTTCACCTGCAGACATCAAAGAAAATATGATGAAAGGGCAAGTCTTGGAGATTGCTTCATCAGATGCCATTAATGCCGTCAAAATTTTGCGCACTGCCCAAGAACAAGGAAAAATTCCGCTTCAAGAAGTTGAGCTATATGGCTCGCTGGTGCACGTTGTTGCGCCCAATGTTGAAAAGGAAAAGAACACAATTAATAAATTGCTTAAAAACAAGCAAATCCATGTAGAAGAAATGGCTGTCATTGAAGCCTCGCTCGAAGATGTTTTTATTGCAAGCATGAAGTAGAACGGAAGGAGATTTCCATGAAGAAAACAATCATCTTAGCCCTGATTCTGACCCTAGCCCTTGTCGGGTGTACTGGATCAGAAGGGAACGCATCACTTGAAGCCTCGGGCGTGATCGAGGCAAATGAAGTTGTGATCGCTTCTGAAATGGGCGGGCGTCTGATAGAACTTTTAGCGGATGAAGGGGATGCGGTTGCCACCGATGAACTTCTCTTCACCCTCGAAAGCGACCTACTCGAAGCAGAACTCGACGCAGCGAACGCGACCCTAAACTCGGCGCGCGCGGCCCAAACATCTGCCCAAGTGAGTGTGGATGCCGCAAAAGCGCAATATGCGCTCGTGCTGGATGCTGCGCTTGCCGCCGATAAAATTAATCGCACTACAGATTGGCGCATTGCTGCGCCCGGGCGATTCGATCAACCTGCCTGGTATTTCACCCAAGCCGAAGAGCTTGCAGCCGCAGAATATGAAGTGGAAGATGCTGAAGCTGATCTGGCAGCTGCACAAAGCGCGTTCCATGAAGTCTCTATGGACGCTTCAAGCGCTGACTTTTTAGCCGCCGAGATCAAGCTGGCAAATGCCCGCGCCGCCTATCTGATTGCGCGAGATGTATACTCCCGGTCTATGGCTACAGCAGATCGTAATCTCAACAAAAGCCACCCTGACTACAAAGACCGTGACAATAAAGATGATGATATTGACGAAGTGATCGACGCTGCGGTAGATGTACTTGATGAATCAAAAAGAGTGCTGGATGCTGCTGAACAAGAATATAAAGACCTGCTCGGTAGAGAGGCAACGAGAGATGTACTCGAAGCTCGCGCTGTTTTGGCGGTAGCACATGAACGCCGTGATCTTGCCTTAGATTACCTCCGCTCGCTACAAACTGGAGCCTTCTCTCCAAGTGTAGCTGCGGCGAAGACGAATGTCTCTCAAGCGGAAGCGGCTTTGGAACAAGCGGATACAGCCATCGAGCAAGCTGAAGCGCAAATCGCATTGCTTGAGACACAGGTGAAGAAAATGAGCACGCGCGCACCGATTGATGGTGTCGTCCTAACCCGCAGCGTTGAACTCGGTGAAATCATCCAACCGGGTCTTTCTACGATGACTATCGCCCCTCTGGATGAGTTGACCGTGACCGTTTATATCCCGGAAGACCGCTATGGAGAAATCTCTCTTGGAGATGTGGCAACGCTGACAGTAGACTCCTTCCCCGAAGAAAGTTTCGAGGCAACTGTCATCCACATCGCCGATCAAGCTGAATACACGCCGCGCAATGTCCAGACAAAGGAAGAGCGGCAAACAACGGTCTTCGCGATCAAACTCTCAGTTGATAATGCAGAGGGAATGCTGAAACCGGGAATGCCAACAGATTTGGTTTTTGAGTAAAAACCAGAATTAGAGATCAGGTATCAAAAGAGCCGAGCGAAAATTGCTCGGCTCTTTTTGCTTTTATTCGTGCAATTCCGCCATTCGTGTTAAAAAAAATGCAATATCTGCTTCATCGTACTCTTTAGAGTAAATCTGTGGATGCCAAATACTCACTATATCCACCTAAGTACCGCGTCAAATCCCTATTCTCGATCACCAGCAATCGCTCCACCGTTCGATCCAGAAAATAGCGGTCGTGGGAGATAATGAGCACCGTCCCGACAAAATCGGCGATGGCGGCTTCGAGCACTTCGGCAGCGGCGATGTCGAGGTTGTTGGTCGGCTCGTCGAGCAGCAGGAAATTCGCGCCAGAGAGCACGACCAGCGCCAATTGCAACCTGCTTCGTTCACCACCTGAGAGATTGGCAATTTTTCCCTGCGCCTGCTCGTAGGTGAAAAGATATTTTGAGAGCAAGGCCATCGCCTTAGCTTCGCTCATATTGCCCGTAATGCGCACCACATCCAGCAGCCTTTCTTCAAAATCGAGCGTTTCGTGTTCTTGAGCATAATAGCCAACGGTTACACTTGGGCCCAATTTGATCTCACCCAAATCTGGCATTTCTTTGCCCAAAATCATCCGTATCAACACCGATTTTCCTGCACCGTTCGGACCAATCAACCCGACCCGCTCGCCGTGCCAGATTGTTTCTCGCAGCTCATCAAAAACACGATGCGTGCCAAAAGCCTTCTCCACGCCCGCCAACTCCAAGACCTTATTTGAGCCACGATAGCCACGCAATCTCAAATCCATTTTGCGGCGGTCGATGATCGGTTTATCCATCTTGTCCATTTTATCGAGCCGTTTTTGCATCGTCTTTGCCTTCTTCGCAAATTTCTCGTTATCGTAAACCTTACCCCAGATCGCAAAACGCTTGATCATCGATTCGAGTCGCCCCACCTCACGCTGCTGCACCTTATAAAGCTCCGTTTGCCGCGCCAAACGCGCTTCTTTATCAAGCGAATAGGTCGAATAATCGCCCGCAAAAAGGGAGATTTTCCCATCTTCGAGTTCGGCAATATGTGTCACAACCGCATCCAGCAAATAGCGATCATGCGAGACGATAACAACTGTCCCGTCATATTCACGAATCAGTTTTTCGAGATAAACCTTTCCCGGCAGATCAAGATGATTATCCGGTTCGTCTAACAAAAGCAGATCGGGATGCAGAAGGAGCAGCCGCGCCAACCCGACCAGTTTCTTCTGCCCGCCACTCAACGTGGAGAGCGGCTTGCTGAGATCTCCCGAGGGAAGTCCCAGCCCCAACAACGTCTCTTCAACACGCGCCCCGTACGTGTCGCCGCCAAGGGCATCATATTCTTCGACGAGTTTCTGTTGTTTATCGAGAGCACGTCCAAGGCGGCGTTCGTTGCCATAAACTTCGGGGTCGCCCAAACTTTCCTCGACCCGTAGCAACTCATTTCGCACGTCCGCCACCCGTGGATTTCCATCCAGCGCAGATTCCAAGGCCGTTTGGGACAGATCCAATTCGGGCGTCTGCGCCAGATATCCGACCGTTAATCCGCGCGAACGGGTGAGCGTTCCGCCCTGCTCGGCATCGTATTCGCCGATGATGAGTTTGTAGAGAGAAGATTTCCCAGCCCCATTCGCACCGATCAGCCCGATCTTTTGCCCATGCTGAATTTCCCAACTCAGGTTATCGAAAATATGTGTGGCTCCTAAAACAAGAGAGATATTTGAAAGTTGAATTTGGATCATGATTTCACCATTTTAAAAGAAAAACGCCGCAAGGAACACCTGCGGCGCGTAGAATTTAAGAGAGTTTTTTCGCTAACTTCTGCGTACAGGCGTGATTCGAGGATACCCCGCAGAAATGGAGCCACGCGGATTGAGAAAAAGCGGGGGTTGCCCAAGGCAGAAAGCGTAGAACATGGTCGGTATTATAGCACTAGAGCGTAAAGGCCGTCCAGAATTGGGACAGGTTGATGGCGAGCATAATGAGCGCCATTAGTGCAAAAAAGGGGCGCAGCAAATCTTCTACAGAAAGCAAAGATGCGTAGGCAGAAAAGGCTAAGCCCAATGCGGCTAGAAGCATTGCCAATTGAAGGACGGCCTCTTTGGCGTAGGCTTTATCGGCTTTGGCGAATTCTTCCTGAGCCTGATCAGCTCTTTCATCGGCGATGGCATACATATCGTCGTACTACTGCTCGTCAAACGATGAACCGCGCTCGATGCTTGCTTTTAGAGATTTTGAAAAATTATCTTCATAATAATCAGCGGCAACGTCGTCTATCCCATCGCTGATGTAGTAGCCATCATACATGCTGTAATCGAGAATGATGAGTTGCAGGGCGAGGTCATAGTCTGTATTTGAATCTGCCAAGAGTTGACGGGCGTTTGCGGTGTGTCCATTACCAAGCCCCCCGACCTTGTAAACCGAATAATTGGCAAGCGCAGTGAAGATGCTCAAGGTTGCTACGAGAATTCCCAGAATAATATCAGAGCCTAGTTTTTTCATATTATTTTCTCCTGCTCAATTTAGATATATTTCATCTCATATAGCTATTATAACGTGACAAATAGGGTACAGGCTTATAGAAGCTTTAGTGATAGAGTAATTTAGACACAAAAAACAGTTTACAAACCACTTATATAAAATGCCTGTAAGTACCAAAACCCCATTAAAAAGATACAATTAATGAATAAGGGGAACTTCAACATGATCATCAGCTCAAATCGCTGTGACCATCGTTTTCACAGGTTCCCCAGATAAGTAAAAAACTGTTTCTTCAGGAGAAGAAAGATGAAAAAGATAACCCCGGGACACCTTCTAGCTATTTTTACGATCATCCTGATCTTATCCACACAGTCCAGCGTTAATGTTTTGGCAACAGATATCCGCAAAGGTTCAGGAAATCCGCTTTTTAGCGAGAGTTTTTTGGTCGCAAATGATTCAACTATCCCTGCGCAGGCTGTAACTCGGTCTCGTTATGTCAATGTCAATTTTGAAGAGATGGGTACAGCTGAAGCACCGCTAAATAATATTGTGCTCAACCTTTTTGATGATACCGTTTACACCGCTATTCTTGAGCATACCGAAAGCGGCTCTCCGGAAGCAACGGCTTGGATCGGTCGTCTAGAAGGGATCCCCTTGAGCCAAGTGGTTCTGATCAAGGCAAATGGGGTTTTATCAGGCAGTGTTGCCATGCCTCACGGGATATATGAAATTCGCCCCATCACCAATGATGTCTATATTATCGAAGATATCGATCAGGCGCTCTTCCCTGAAGAACTGGAGCCCGTTCATGTTCCCGACGGTCAACCCGATCTCGATGACCTGATGGGCGATCTAAGTGGCGCGAGCGATTCATGCACCGACATCTCTGTGCTTGTTGCCTACTCACCAGAAGCGCGTGCAGCTGCCGGAAGTACAGCAGCAATAGAAGCCTTAATCGCACAAGCTGTGGCGGAAACAAACCAGTCGTATGTCAATAGTGGCTTGACCCAACGCATCAATCTCGTCCATACCATGGAAACCGGGGCCGGTGATTCACAAAATGATTTTTATAATGACTTGTATGCACTTCTGTCACTTACAGATGGACGCTTCGATAGTGTTGATGCTGCAAGAGAAACGTATTATGCAGACGAAGTCGCCTTGATCATTGAAGATTATCAATATTGTGGGCTAGCATTTGTAAACTCAAGTGCTTCTTCAGCCTTTTCTGTCACTGCTCGTAACTGTGCAACCGGTTATTTTAGCTTTGGGCATGAATTAGGTCATAATATGGGTGCGCGGCATGATTGGTATGTAGATGTAACCGCCAACTCTCACAAAGGCTTTGTCAATACAACCGATCACTGGCGTACCATTATGGCCTATAGCAGTCATTGCGGCGCAGCAGGTACATATTGCACGCGCATACAATACTGGTCAAATCCCAACGTTTTCTACAATTCTGATCCAATGGGCATAAGTACCAGCGGTCCAATGAATTGCAATTATAAAAGCCTGTCTCCAAACCCATCCAGTTGTGCTGCCGATAATCGTTCACGCCTAACAGCACCTGCTCAAGCGTAGCAAATTTCCGTGTAACCCCAACGCCCTATGTATCCAGCATTCTGCGTGCAGACGACAACCCTACAGGGGAAGATCAAGTAGATTTCACGGTCACGTTTACATCAAGTGTCACCGGTGTAGGCACAGATGACTTTGACTTAACCACAACAGGAAGCGTATCTGGCGAATCAGTCGATTCTGTTAGCGGATCAGGAGACACATACACCATTACAGTCAATACAGGTACAGGAGAAGGCACGCTTCGTCTTGATCTTATCGACAACGATAGCATTACAACACTCGGTAAGCCACTTGGCGGCTCTGGTGCAGGTAATGGCAATTACACTAGCGGTGAAGTATATACGCTGCTAGACCCACCAGAGAATGACAATATTAATACCCCTGAAAGCATAAGCTCACTCAGCTATCAACATATTATGAATACAGAGGGAGCCACATCAGACCCAAGTGACCCCGACCTTGCAGATTGTGGCATCACAGGCAGCGGAAAAGCGACTGTCTGGTATACATATACTCCCGGCAGCGATGGAGCAATTTCAATAGATACCGATGAAGCTTCTACAGATTATGATACTTTTGTCGCTGTCTGGACAGGTTCCCCGGGTTCCTTAAGCATGGTTGCATGCAACAACAATATCTCCGACACCAACAACAAATCTGCCATCGCCTTGCAAGTAAGCGGTTCAACCCAATATTATATTGAAGTTGGGCAGCCATAGCGTTTACAATAAGCAGATGAAAAACCTACTCCAGCAACCTTTTACTTTTTCACAATCCTCCCTGCAAGACTATCACGACTGTCCGCGCCGTTTTCAGTTGCGCTATATCGACAGGTTGGCGTGGCCTGCTGTTGAGACTGAACCAACGCAGGAATACGAGAAACATCAACAAGAAGGCTCGCTATTTCACCGCATGGTGCAGCAGCATATTATCGGGTTGCCTTCAGACAAACTGGCATCGCTGGCACAAAGTGAAAGGCTCAGCCGCTGGTGGGATGCCTACCAGCAACACGCCCCTGCTCTTAATGGCTACACGCTGTATCCTGAATACACATTATCCGCGCCACTGGGAAAACATCGGATCGTGGCGAAATTCGATTTGATCGCGATCAAGCCTGGGGAAAAAGCGCTCATCTACGATTGGAAGACCTACCGCAAACGTCCGCGTGACGAATATCTTACTACGCGTTGGCAAACGCGACTTTATCCCGCTCTGCTGAGGCAGGCAGCTACCCGTATAAACGGTGGCGAGAAGATCAAGCCCGAACAAATCGAAATGGTCTACTGGTTTGCAAATTTCCCGCATGAGCCAGCGACATTCAACTATAGCGATGCAAAGCTCGAGCAAAATTGGAACTTGGTTGAAAAGGTCGTGAACGAGATCGAGAAAGCGGACGAGTTCCCGATGAGTGAAGATGACCGCCCATGCAGGTTTTGTGCCTTCCGTTCATATTGTGATCGCGGAACAAAGGCAGGTGAGTGGGATGAGTTTGATGGCGAAATAGACGCAGAAGAAAGTTTTGAGATCGATTTTGAACAGATCGGGGAGATTGCTTTTTAATTCTTTCACCACAGAGACACAAAGGACACAGAGTTTTTTCTTCGTGGTCACAAAGAAAAGCTTTGTGCTCTTTGTGACTTTGTGGTGAGTTTACTGATCTACATAAACCCCAAGATGATTGGCAACCGGCCGCTCTCTACCGGGGATGTGGCTGTCAATCGGCGAATTGAGTACTTCTGCCTTACCGCGTTCGTTTTCAATCACCAGCGTGGATGAACCGCCGCCATCCATATTCATGGCAGTGTAGACACCATATTCGATCAGTAAATCTGCGAGTTGCGTAAGCGTTGCGCCCTCGCTATAAAATGGCTGCCGCCCATCAACAACGACAATAACGAGGCGGTCGGGGCCAAAATCTACCCCCAAGGCAGTGCGCGGTGCAGGTCTTTCAGAATCAAGTCCTTCGATGGGTTCACCTTCAATAACCAGCATGTGGCTACCCGAAATCGCATTATAGATCTTGCTGCGAGGCTTATTAAATTGAGCTATATTATTTTCAGCGATATATAAAACGGGGCGATTGCCTTCCGAATAGCGTTTGCCGCGCGAGGCAGAAAATCCTGTTGGGGCAACGGGGTCACCAACGTGGGGATAATAATCGAGAAGTGAGTTAGAATGCCAAGGAGAAAACTCCCCCCCATTTACAGCAATCTGCAAGTTGTAATCTCTCAAAAAAGTGGATGTTGTGCGCGCGTTCAGCGGCATATCAGATTTTCTGTCATCTGGTGGAGTAATAAGGAAAGAAATGCCGTCTGTGTGCAGATCTATAGTAATAATATGAGCGATCCACAAACGCGGCTCTGTATGTACTTTTCGCCTGTAAGTAATGCCGTCATATAGCTCTTCCTTGACTTCAGTAGGAAGAGGGCGACCTGAAAAGTAAATGCTCGGTATTACGAGGCAAATAAAGATGAGAAAAAGGACGAGAAGAACTTTTTTTGTTTTTTTCATATTGATATTTACTTACAGGAAGTCGATGTGCAACGCATCCAAGAGCAGATTCAATGCACATCTCGTATTAGAAGATCAAGCGTAATCCCATCACAACGAGCAAGACCAAGACAATTTTGCGAAAAACTTCAGGGTTGATCCAACGATCCATGCTGAGGCCAAAGAGCAAACCAGCGATCACCCAGGGTAATCCGCGCCCAAAAAGAGCTAAAATGTCGCTCGTGAAATTTCCACTTAGCCAATGGCCAAGGACAACAATAATTGCATTTTGAATAAAAAATCCTTGCAAGTTGCTTTTGAATTCATCTGGCGCCCATTTTTTACAACTGGCATAGATGATAATAGGCGGACCCGGCGTATTATAAGCTCCACCCAATAGCCCACCCAAAAAGCCTGTGGCATAGGCCCAAATACGCCCTTTAAGCTCTGGCAAACGCAAACCGGAAAGGGCATAGAGGGCGTATCCGACCAGGATAATGCCCAATATAGCGAGAGCAAGCCCCTCGTCGGCGCGACGCAGGAGAAATATCCCAAGAGGAACACCAATAAAAGAAGTCAAAATGAGCGGTAAAACCTTATTGAATTGCAAAGAGCGCCAATAGCGCAGCAAAACGCCTAAGTCGACAACAAGGCCAACGAGCGCAACCAAGGCTATCGCCTCCTTAATGCCAATAATACTTGGCAGAAGAGCCATAGCGACCAAAGCAACGCCAAAACCAGAAAGACCTTGCGTAAATGCAGAGAGAAAAAGAATTGCACCAATGAGAAGGGTTGTTGTATTCATGCGCCCGATTATACCCACGCATAAGATTCAGGTACAATGAATTTACCATTCACTGTTTGCAGAAAGGAGCTTATAAAATGAAATACGCTGTAAGTATTAGCCTGGGTAGTTCAAGCCGCGACAAAAAAGTAGAAGTCAAATTCAAGGATGAATTGGTCGTCATTGAACGAATTGGTTTGGATGGCGATGTAGCAAAAGCAAAACGACTATACGAAGAGCTTGACGGGCAAGTAGATGCCTTTGGGATGGGCGGCATAGATATGTCTTTGCGGCTGGAAGGCAGAGAATACCCGCTAAGGGCTGCGCTCAAGCTGATAGAAAATGTAAAGAAAAGCCCCGTTGTCGATGGGCGCGGTCTAAAACATACTTTAGAGCAACGTCTCTTTGAGCTGGCAGCACCAGCCTTAGGGGAAATACCAAGATTCCAGAAAGCATTTATCCCTGTGGCAGCAGATCGAATTGGCCTGGCAACCGCTGTCAGCGATGTGACCGAGGAAGTCATCTTTGGGGATCTAATGGTCGCGCTGGGTTTACCGCTCCCTGTTAGTGGGCTAAAGAACTTCAAGCGTGTTGCTAGAATTATGTTCCCCATTGTCAGTTATTTTCCGATGAGCTTGCTCTACTACGGCAGCGATGGCGCAGAGCAAGAACCAAAATATCAAAAATACTGGAAAGAATGCGACTTGATCGCCGGTGACTTCCTCTTCATGCGGAAATATATGCCCAAATCTATTGTGGGGAAAACGATCATCACGAATACGACCACCGACCAAAACTTGCTACTGCTTAAAGAGCGTGGTGCCCGGCGAGTGATCACATCTACCCCACGCTACGATGGACGCTCTTTCGGCACCAATATGATAGAAGCCGCCCTAACAGCTTACGCTGGCTTGGGAAGGCCATTGTCTGATGCTGAGCTTAACGTTCTGATAGACGAGCTTGATCTTCGCCCACAGGTGCAAGATTTTTCTCATACATCTTCTTTCCACTGAAAAAATCTGCGGCAAAAAACAATCGCTATTCTTCGGCATCCAAAAGAAGGTTACAAAAAGGGTTCTTTGAAACCTTTTTTGCACTTTAGAAAATCATTTTTACACCCATCACAAACAACAAGACAAGCACAATCTTGCGAAACACAACGGGGTTTATTCTTTTATCTAAAGCAATTCCAGCTAATAAACCCAAGATAACTCCTGGCAAACCTGCTAAAAACATACGCCAAACTTCTGGAGTGAAACTCCCTCCAACAGCATGTCCAATTATTATCACAAAAGCGTTGAACAAAAAGAAACTTTGTAAATTTCCTTTAAAAACATCTGGCTTCCAACGTCGACAACTAGCATAGATAATAATAGGGGGACCGTTAGCGTTATACGCTCCCCCAAGCAATCCACCTAAAAAACCCGCAAGGTAAGCCCAAATCCTTCCCTTTAACTCAGGGAGTCTAAATCCCCATAATGCGTAGATAGCGTATCCAACCAAAACAATCCCCAAAAACATCAACATTACACTCTCTTCAATATGCCGTAAAAGGAAAATACCCAAAGGAATACCGAAAAAAGATGGGAGGAGCAAGGGCCAAATATCGCCAAACCTTAAAGATTTATAATAACGCACTAATACGCCGATATCTACAACAATGACGACCAAGGCAACCAACGCGGTTGCAGACTGAACATCTATTAACAATGGCAGCAAAGCCATCGAAACCAGCGCGACACCAAACCCAGATACACTTTGCGT
>CAZOOX010000038.1:0-31098 GCA_964581545.1 uncultured Anaerolineaceae bacterium | reverse complement strand
AATAGCCTCTTCATTTGAAATGCGGACAGAAAGCCGCACGCGCGTGGTTGGAAGTTGCTCCTCGCAAAGATGCAAGAGTCTGCGTCCGATACCTTGTCGCCTATAATCTGGCAAAACCCCAAATGTCGCAATCCACGAAAAGCCTTCTGACATACGCGGGTCACCCGCAATAAACCCGATCATTTTCCCCTCATCAACAGCCTTCAAACGAATCACATTAGGGAAAGTTAGTACTGCAACAAGGTCAAAAAGAGCCCAGGCGTCCTGTGAGAAGCAAACTTTTTCCAAATTGCGCAGGGAATTTAAATCGCCGAGAGTGGCTGGAAGAATTTCTATAGTCATAAATGAAAAGACACCGAGTGCTATTGAGACACTCGGTGTCTGATTCTTAGTTACTTATATCTAGCCTTTACCAACAAATTTCTCGATCATGCTGGTAAATTCCATCGGGAAGATATATTTGGTCGATTCGCCCTGCCCCATTTCCTTTAGCGTATCGAAATACTGCAAGGTCATTGTCTTCTGATCAATCTGGCTGGCCGACTCAAAGATATTTGTGAGTGCCGCTGCATAGCCTGCTGCCTTTAGCTCCTGAGCCATCTTCTGCCCTTCAGCTTCGAGAATAGCAGCTTGCTTCTTACCTTCAGCTTCAAGAATGGCTGATTTCTTTTCACCTTCAGCCACTGTGATGGCGGCTTCGCGTGTTCCATCTGCTTCGAGGACAACAGCGCGGCGAATACGTTCAGCAGTCATCTGTCTATTCATTGATTCCTGAATTTCACGCGGAGGGATGATCTCACGAATTTCAACATTGGTTACTTTAACACCCCAACGTTCGGTTACCTCGTCCAGACGGGTACGCAACAGTGTGTTGATATGCTCGCGCTCTGAAAGAACTTCATCCAGAATGATAGAACCGATAACGGCTCGCAAAGTTGTGGTCGCCATACCTTGAGCTGCTGATTCAAAATTGCCAACAGCCAAAACCGACTCGCTTGGGTCAAGAACTTTGTAGTACCAAAGGAAATCGATAGAGATACCGGCGTTATCTTTAGTAATTGCGGTCTGGTGTGGAATCTCACGAACCTGCTCACGCAAATCTACACGCGCGGCACGATCAATGACGGGAATTAACAAAACAATACCCGGCCCCTTTTCACCCACACAACGCCCTAGCCGAAAAACAACTAAACGCTGATATTCAGGAACGATACGAATCGCACTGGCTAAAAGCGCAATAACAACTACGCCAACGCCACCAACAAGACATAAAACTGCACTAAAATCCATTTTTACTGCCTCCTAAAATTTGATTACTCAATATTCTCTTTTTTAGAACTATTCTTCAATTTCTTCTACTTCCAACACAAAACCACTACGCTCAATGACACGCACGCGTGCACCAAGCGAAATAGGCGTTTCACTATATGCTGTCCACAACTCTCCTGCAATTTGCGCGGAGCCTTCATGATGAATTTCTGTTTTAGCTTCGCCAATTCTACCCACCAAGCTTCCCAAGTCATGCGAAGGGCGAGCTTCTAAAGCATCGAGGGTTTTGATGATCACGAACCACAAAAAGCCGCTCATTAGCAAAGAAACGATGATCACGAGCCAGATGTTGACAGCCGGAGCCAAGCCTTCCCCACGAAAGAGATACGCAGACCCGATCACCACTGCCACAATGCTAAAGCCAAGATAAATGCCTCGGCGAGCAGTAGCTCTTATCGCCATCACAAAAGGCACAACACTCACAACCAATAAAACCAACGCCCAAACATGAATGTCTAAAAAGTAGATCGCGTATCCCGCTAGTGCCATCAAAAAGAAGGCACCAACTTCAAGGAAACCGGTGCCAGGCGTAACCAAAGCAAAAAAGGTTAATAAAACGCCGCTAACCAAAAAAAGATAGGCGATATTTGGGGTGAGCAAGATATTGTCCATTTTTTTCCTCTTTTCTGAAAAGAACTAATTCATTATACAATATATCTACGTTATTTTTAGCAGTTGGTTGTATAATACAACCACTAAATCAAAAAAGCAATTTGGAGATTCTGTGAAATTTCAAAAACTTTGTGTTCTTGGGCTGGGCTATATCGGGTTGCCCACTGCCAGCACCTTTGCCAAACACGGCGTAGAAGTCCTTGGCGTAGACGTTAACGAAGATGTCGTTGAAACACTAAGGAAGGGCGGATTGCACATCCACGAGCCAGGATTAGGGGAAATATTCCGAGATGCGCTCGAAGCAGGGATGCTGCGGGTCGCTCTTCGCCCTGAGCCTGCGGATGCGTTCATCATCGCTGTCCCGACCCCATTTTATGATTCCGATAAACGCGCCGATATGCGTGCCGTTAAATCGGCAGCAGAGGCGATTACGCCACATCTGCAAAAAGGCAATCTTGTTGTGCTCGAATCAACTTCCCCCCCACGCACAACAACCGACTTGATCGTCCCCATTCTTGAAAAATCTGGTCTCAAAGCCGGCATAGATTTTCACCTTGTCTATTCTCCCGAACGCGTTCTTCCCGGGCAGATTTTGCAAGAACTGATCGAAAATGCCCGCGTTGTTGGCGGGATCACGCCAGAATCAGCGCAAGCAGGCTATGAACTATATGCCACCTTTGTAAAAGGCGATATCATCAAGACCAATGCCACCACCGCTGAGATGGTCAAGCTGATGGAAAATACTACCCGAGATGTAAATATTGCCATCGCAAACGAATTTTCTCGTCTCGCTGATCGTTTTGGCGTGGATGTTTGGGAGGCGATCTCACTTGCCAATCTGCATCCGCGCATTGATATTTTGCGCCCGGGTCCCGGTGTGGGCGGACACTGCATCAGTGTAGACCCCTGGTTCCTTGTTGAAGCCGCGCCAGAGCTAACACCCTTTATTCGCACAGCGCGAGAAGTAAACGATGCTCAACCCAAATTTGTTGTTTCTATTGTAGAGCGTGCACTTGGCTCGCTGAAGGGCAAAAAAATCGCTGCCTTAGGTCTGGCCTACAAGCCTGATGTCGATGATCTGCGTGAAAGCCCAGCTGTAGAAGTTGTGCACCTTCTCCAAAATGCGGGCGCGCTCATAAGAGCTTTTGAACCCTTTGCACCTAACGCATCTCTACCCGGTCTGGAAACCGTCCCATCACTAGAAGAAGCTCTCGCTGAAGCCGACGCAGTCCTTCTGCTCGTGGCACATAGCCAATTCAAAGAATTAGATGCCAAGAATATCGCAAAAATGATGAGCGGTCGCGTTGCAGTAGATGTTATCAACGGCTGGGATGTAGAAAAATGGCAAGAAGCTGGTTTTGAACTGACACGTTTAGGCGTAGGAAAATAAAAGGAAGCAGTACTCCATTATGAAAGTACTCTCAATATTTGGCACCAGACCCGAAGCAATTAAAATGGCTCCTGTCGTTCGAGAACTTACAAGGCGAAAGGGTATCGAATCGCGTGTTTGTGTAACTGCTCAACATCGTGAAATGCTTGATCAGGTTTTGTCTCTCTTCAAGATCAAACCAGATATAGACCTAAACCTAATGCGCCCTAATCAATCTTTGGCACAGATCACGGCTGCGGTTTTTACACATCTTGACCCCGTCTTGGCAAAGATGAAGCCAGATTGGGTTTTAGTACAAGGCGACACAACCACCGTTATGGCAGCGGCTCTAAATGCCTATTATCGCCAAATAAAAGTTGGTCATGTTGAAGCAGGTTTACGCACCCACAACAAATGGGAACCTTTCCCTGAGGAGATAAATCGTCGTGTAGCGGGCGTAAGCGCTGATTTGCATTTTGCCCCAACAAAATGGTCACAGCAAAACCTGCTCAAGGAGGGCGTTGCAAAAGAAAGCGTGCATGTGACTGGTAATCCCGTCATTGATGCGCTGATCTTTGTCGCCGAGCAAAAAGTCCCCACAAGGGTAGCAAGCCTTTTATCCACGCTCGAAACGAAACGTTTGGTACTGGTTACGGCACATCGGCGAGAGAATCACGGAAAGCCCCTAGAGCTTATTTGCGCCGCGCTAAAGTCCATCGCAGCACGTGGAGATGTAGAAGTTATCTATCCTGTTCATCTTAACCCCAATGTCCAGAAACCTGTCAAACGCTTATTGGGCAATGTTCCTAATATCACGCTTTTACCGCCCCTGGAATATTTGCCTTTAGTCCACTTGATGAAGAACGCGGATTTGATATTAACAGATTCTGGAGGGATTCAGGAGGAAGCTCCTGCATTTGGCGTACCCGTGCTTGTTCTTCGCGATGTAACCGAACGCCCCGAAGGCATACAGGCCGGGACATTGAAGTTGGTCGGCACTGATGAGCATAAAATTGTGAATGAGGCGAGTTATCTACTCAACGATCCCGTTGCTCATGCGGCAATGGCACAAGCGGTCAACCCTTTTGGGATCGGTGATTCGGCAAAAAGGATCGTTGACATTTTAGAGATGTCCATGAAATAATTTTGTGTATTTTTTAGCAAAATGTAAAGAATTTGTAGGGTGCTTTCAGGTACAATGAGTTCACAGTACTATCTTCCTATACTCTTTTTGTGTATAATGGCAATATGATGAAATCTGTGAAGTTCTTTTTAGGGTTGGTAATTGCCTTGAGCCTGCTAGCAGTAGTGCCTGCCCAGGCTCAGGATGAAGGTCCTCATTTTTTTAGTCAGACCAAACACAATGTTCAGGGTGCTTTTTGGGATTACTATCAAAACGTTAATGAAGCTGAAAGCGTTTTAGGGTATCCAATTACTGAACAGTTTGTAAATAGAGATGGTGTTTTGGTTCAATATTTCCAGCGCGTTCGCCTTGAGATGCAAAAGGGGAAAGTTCACATGACACCTTTGGGTGTTCTGTTGTATCGACCAGAGGTACCGCTTGATATCGTCAATGACTCAGCCTGTGATGAATATGTAACTGGCTTCTCTGTATGCTTTGCTTTTCGTGATTATTTTAACGCACACCACGGCACAGCCCTTCTGGGTTTCCCTATTTCTCCTTTTGAGTTTCAGGACGATATGATTGTCCAATATTTTCAGAATGGCCGTTTAGAATGGCATCCATCTAACCCTGAGGATCAACGCGTAGTAACAGGCAATTTGGGCTTAGCTTATTTCAACGCTATAGGGGAAGACCCTGCAAGGCTAACCGGCGTTGCTCCTCTTAGTGGAGTAATCGATGTGCCAGTTCTATCTCTAAATGTACGCGCTTTTCCGTGGAAAGCCGTTACTTATTCTACCGACCAGCAACTGATCTTTGTTATTGTTCAAGATCAGACTCTTCAGGCAGTGCAAGATGCCAGCGGAAAAGCAGTTGTGACGTGGACATCTGGAGCAACGCAAAGTTTGGATATCTTGACAGACGAAAAGGGGATTGCGACATTATCTCTACCAGTCAACAACCAGGCTTATGGCGGCTTAGTTACTGTTGACGTGAATATATCCCACGGCAATCTCAGAGGAGAAACAACAACATCATTCCGTATTTGGTATTAGACACTCCAATCCAATACAAACAAAAAAGTCGCCTTAGGGCGGCTTTTTATGTTATTCACTATTACTCAAAGATATAAGTTGCTTTTTCTTTACCCAATAAGTTTACCCAAGATGTATTAGAAACTCACATCCTTTGATGCAGAGTCATCCGTTATAATGTTTAATTATGGATACAAAAACTCAACTTAATAACGCTATGAAAGAGGCCATGCGCGCTAAAGATAAAGTTGCCAAGCGCACCTTGACTATGGTACGCGCTGCCATTCAGCAAAGAGAAAAAGACGGCCGTGAAGAACTTGATGATAGTGCTGTTCTTGCTATTTTGCAAAAGGAGCTAAAATCTCGAGAAGAGACAATTGCCGAAGCTAAAAAAGCAGGGCGAGATGATCTTGTCGCAGATACAGAAGAAGAAATTGTCGTCCTGAAAAAATATCTTCCTGAAGCGATGAGCGCCGAGGAGTTACGTGTGCTAGCTAGCGAGGTTATTGCCGAGTTAGAAGCAAGCACCATCAGAGATATGGGCAAAGTAATGAAGGTTATCGTTCCGCGCGTAGCCGGGCGAGCTTCGGGCGGAGACATTAGCAACGTAGTTAGAGAGCTACTGCTTGGCTAGCAAGTGATCCTCGCTGAGAATAATGTTAGGCTCTCCTGAGAACACCCTCCCATCCCCAAAGCGTATTCCTTTTGGGCGCATTTTTACGCTAACCATTACGATCTTAGCGGTGTTTTTTGCGTTAATTTTGCCCATAGTTTTACGCCCGGATGCGCTTCCACTTGCTGTGGGAGATGTCGCTCCGCGAGATTTACAAGCCCCTTACGCAATTGAATATATTAGCGAAATACGCACTGAAGATGCCCGCGAGAATGCAGCAATGGCAGTTGCTCTCGTATACACGCCTGCTGACCCTACAATTGCGCGCGAGCAAATTGAAAGTTTGCGTGATGCGCTTATCTATATTGCAACCGTGCGCTCCGATGAATATGCTGCGCCTGTGGAAAAACAATCCGATTTGCTTGTACTGGAAAATATTGCACTCAAAGAAGAGAGCATTGAGGCAATTCTGCTTTTAAGTGATGCTGAGTGGGAAAGAATTCAACAGGAAGCGCTAAGTGTTCTTGAACAGGTAATGCGAAATAATATCCGTCAAGGAAACCTGGTAAGCACACAACATAACCTTTCTTCACTAGTAAGTTTGGCTTTAACAGAAGCACAGGCACAAATTGTTAGCGAATTGGTGAGTGCCTTTGTCGTACCCAATAGTTTGTACAGCGACGATTTAACGGAAGCAAGCCGAAAATCCGCGAGTGATGCGGTAGAACCTGTTGTTAAACGGTACAAAGCTGGAGAGAGCGTTATCTCAGCCGGACAGATTATTTCATCCGCTGATCTGGAAGCCTTAGAAAAGTTAGGCTTAGTCCAGACGCAAGAAGGGTGGGTGACACATCTCAGTGCAGGGATAATGATCCTGACTTTAGCTATCTTTTTATGGTTCTATTTTAGCCGTCGCCCTTCGATTTTGCTGAAAGATATAAGAAATCTGCTTTCCACCGTGGTCGTTTTTCTAATCTTCTTGGTTGGGGCACGTTTTGCTATTCCAGACAATACAATTATCCCTTATTTGCTTCCGATACCCGCCTTTGGTTTATTAATGGCGACACTTTTTGGTGCAGATGTCGCTTTTGTGCTTTCGTTTTCCTTAAGCCTTTTAGTCACCTTTGGCTTATCTAACACCCTTGATCTGACAATTTACTATCTACTGTCTTCGCTAGTCAGCATTATGGTTCTAGGACGAGCACAGCAAGTATGGTCTTTCTTAAAAGCAGGGATAGCTATCGCCTTTATAGGAATGGCGACTTTAATAGCATATTGGCTATCATTTTATACAACCGGTTGGAACGAAATTGCCATTTTAGTAGCGGTAGCAAGCTTTAACGGGATCGCTTCTGCCAGCCTTACACTCCTGTTGCAATTTGTTCTTGCTCAAATCTTAGGATTAACAACAACATTGCGTCTACTTGAGATCTCTCGCCCAGATGCCCCGCTACTTCAACTCTTGCTTCGTAAAGCACCAGGCACTTATCAGCATAGTCTGCAAGTTGCAAATCTCTCGGAGCAGGCAGCTGAAAAAATAGGCGCAGATGCCCTTCTTGTGCGTGTTGGTGCACTTTTCCACGATGTTGGTAAGATAGAAAACCCACATTTTTTCATTGAAAATCAAACGCCTGGTCAAATCAACACTCACGAAGACCTTGCTCCGGAAGAAAGTGCTGCAATAATCATTCGCCACGTGACAGATGGGGTTGTTTTAGGGAAAAAATATCGTCTTCCTACGCGGCTAATTGATTTTATGTTGGAACATCATGGTACACAAGTCGCTCGCTATCAATATACGCAAGCGCTAGAAGATGCTAATGGCGATGTGAATCAGGTTGATATTATAAAATTCCAATACCCAGGTCCTGCACCACGTTCGCGAGAAACAGCCTTGTTAATGCTCGCTGATGGCACAGAAGCGATCACGAGAGCTGAACGTCCGCAAACAGAAGCAGAATTACGCTCCCTCGTTTACAAAATTTTCAATAATGTTCAGAAAAGTGGTCAACTAAAAAATACTCCTCTTACCTTACGCGATCTGTCTATTATCAATGAATCTTTTGTCTCCACTTTACGAGGTATGCTCCACCCCCGTGTCAAATATCCTAAAAGGAAAAGCTTGCCAGCTTCGGGAGGCGTACCCACCAGACCCCGTCAGAAAGAAAATGATTGAGATCATATATAATCCCGTTCTAGAGAAAAAGTTTGACGAAAAGCTCTTAAAGAACACAGCCCTCGCGACGCTAGAACATCAGGCAGCCCCTAAAGATGCCACTCTTAGCATTTTATTGACAGATGATGAACAAATCCGCTCACTTAATCGTGAGTACCGCGGATTCGATTCCCCGACCGATGTTCTTTCTTTTGACGTTCACGAACGTGACCCTGAAACTGGCTCCCTTTATTTGGGCGAGATCATTATCTCTGTGCCTTATGCCGCTAAACAAGCCTTGCAAAACGATCACCCACTTGAGGCAGAGATACTGCTTCTCATTGTTCACGGCATTTTACATCTCTTAGGGCATGATCATGCTGAAAGAGAAGAAAAAAACATTATGTGGACAGCACAAGCCGAAATTTTGGCAAAACTCGGCCTAGACAATATCAAAATAACAGAATCATGAGTAATTTCATCAAAGCCCGCTTACGCTCCTTTGCTTATGCTTTTCAAGGCTGGGCATACGTACTTCGGAACGAACCAAACGCATGGATACACGCATTTTTCACTGTCCTGATTATCCCCCTCGCCTTTTGGCTCCATCTCCCTGCACGGGATTGGGCAGTCTTGCTCCTTGCTATTGTCATGGTTTGGGCAGCTGAGTTTTTCAACACAGCTATCGAGAGTATTGTTGATCTCGCCAGCCCAGAAGAAAATCCACTAGCCAAAGCAGGAAAAGACGTAGGAGCAGCGGCAGTACTCATTGCGGCACTCACATCCATATTAATTGGCTTGCTTATTCTTGGGCCACCGCTATGGGAGAAAATAACCCTGTACATGCAATAAAGGAAAGCGTAACTACTCAGGTATGTCTTTGCGAGACAATTTTATCGCCGACCTGTACTCCGCTAGGTGTAAGCAATCTCATAGATTATGAAACTACCACGTCGCAAGTGCATCCTCCTCGTAGAGTCATCCATAGAGGCTGAGTAACTACAAGAAATCTTAGTATTAAAGAAAAAAAGCCTAAAGGCAAAACCTTTAGGCTCCGTTTTTTAAACTTTTCTACAGATCAATATATTCTTTCAAAGAGTGTTCCACTGCATAAGCAGCTGCTTCTGCACGATTATTTACACCCAATTTTGAAAGAATAGAACTTACATAATTGCGCACAGTTCCTTCACCAAGAAAAAGAGCCTTTGCTATTTCACGGTTTGTCTTCCCCTCTGAGACCAACTGCAAAACATGCTTTTCTTGCTGGCTTAGATCTGCAAAAGCTGAAGCTTCTTCTTCACGCACAGCACGGCGCACTTCTTGAAAGACCCGTTGCGTTACAGCCGGATCAAGCAACCCTTCTCCACTGCCTACAGACTCAAGAGCTTTTACCAAATCTTCTCCACCAATTTGTTTCAAAACATAGCCAGAAGCCCCTGCTCGAATCGCCGAGAAGAGCATTTCATCTTCAGCATAAGAGGTCAGCATAAGCACTTTCGTCTCAGGAAAACGCTTCACGATCTCTTCACAAGCATCGATTCCCGAAACACCGGGTAAACGAATATCCATCACCACTACATCTGGCTGGAGACTCTCTGTCTTCTCTATTGCTTCACGCGCAGAGCCAGCTTCTCCAACAACTTCATATTCGGGATGTCGCTCCAATAAAGTTTTTAATCCGACACGAACGACTTCGTGATCGTCTACTAATATAATGCGTTTTTTTGCCATACTTTCTCCAATAACTCCGAGATAGGTCAGAAGTATAGTGCAGAGAAGAAAGGATGACAAGAGGTTCGCTCACCACCTGTCATCCACATTTTCGCCTCACACTTGACCTTATCTTGCCGAGGGCTTCATTAAGATATTCCTGTTAAGAAACACCTTCTCTCCGAAAATCAACAAACCTATAACCAACGCCCCGCTCCGTCAGAATATACTTCGGGTTTGCCGGGTCTTCCTCTAATTTTTTGCGTAAATAGTTAATATAAAGGCGTACATAATGCGGCTCATCTCGATATTCGTAGCCCCATACCTTTGTCAATAACTGATCGTGTGTTACCACCCATCCCGCATTCTGGACAAGGTGATAAAGCAATCGATATTCTGTAGGACGCAATTTGATAATCTCACCTTCGAGCCAGATTTCTCTCCGATCAAAATCCATCCTTAGTCGATCATCCACTTCAATAAGGCCGTGCGTTGAACCACTCGACGATTCTGTCCGTCGCAAAACGGCTTTTACGCGGCTGACCATTTCGCGCGGACTAAAGGGCTTCGTGATGTAGTCGTCGGCTCCCAACTCCAAACCACGTACGCGATCGTCTTCTTCTCCTTTAGCGGTAAGCATCAAAACAGGCACCTTGCTCGTTTCACGCACCATCTGCAGAACTTCAAATCCATCCAGCTCTGGCATCATAACATCGAGCAAAATAAGATCGGGAGAAACATCGCGCAATTGCTGAAGAGCCTCTCTACCACTAAAAGCTTCGCTAACCAGAAAGCCATCATGCTCAAGATTTAGGCGAATAAATCTCACCATTCGCTCTTCGTCATCAACGATCAAGATCCTTCTACGGGCAAACTCTTTTGTCATCTTACTCTCTCACAAAGCTGATAATTTGTTCGTCATCATCACTGGGCATAATCTCAATGAAGTTAAGTTTTTCGATAGGCCAAATTACCTGCACAACTTCGTTCTGAAGATAGTGAAGGTCTTTTCCTTCGCGAGAACGAGGATTACTGACTGTAATGATCGTATCTGAAGGACTTGGCAATTCTTCTATTTCTCCAAAAATTGGAATTTCACCTGAGACATGCAAAATAACACCGTAAGCCATTAGAACCTTCCTTATTCTGTAGTTTGCATAAGAAATTGGATTTTTAATTTTCCCAAAGAAATGATATTGCCATGAGATAGAGGGTATTCATTCTCTGGTTTTAGTCGAACACCATTAACATATGTGCCGTTGGAAGAGCCTAAATCCATGATAATTACTCTTCCTTTGCTTTTCTTTAAGACCGCGTGTAAGCGCGAGACACCGTTTTCATAGGCCTGATAAGGTGTAAGGTCAATATCTGGCATAATCGTTTGTCCATCACTAACACGGCCCATTGTAAATTCATTTCGATCTGCAAGAGGCAATAGATGACCACCATCCAGAAGCTGAAGGCTCAGCGTGCCTGTAGCGAGTGCTTTTTTCTGTCCTTTTGGAATAGCCTTAAGGGCCTCTTTCTTAATCCCGTTTGTATGAATATTTTGTGTTATTAAACTCTCTGTATGCAATTGTGCGCCGCAATTGCTACAAAACAAAGCTACCTCAACCTCTTGGTGCTGACAAGATGGACACATTATCATGATTTTTTTCCTTTTCCTGCTGGCAGAAGCAATGCTCGCGTGCCATATTTCATGTTCTTACGACCTTCTTCTGAAAAACTCTCTTCCTGTTGTAAGTTCTCAGCTTCTAGTAAAACTGTTTTTGCCATACTCCGCTCCCCATGAGAAAGAAGATGAGTGGCTAGGTGTTGTAAACGACGCGATGCCTCATTATACTTCCCCTGAGCGGCTTCTTCCTGTGCTGTCTCCTGCATTCTATATAGGTTCAAATTAGCAAGGGCGTGTACGAGGGTTGGAGATGGGGGTTCAAGGCTAGCCACCTCTGTAACTTTTCGAGATATTTGAACACGCATAGGTTGGGAAAATGAAGATTGAGAGGGTATTTCAAATTTAAGCGTACCGGTAAGCAATTCTACTTCGTCTTTTATTACAACGTCAGGGTGTACCTGAAACTCAAGCAGTAAACCCAATGGCTGATCTCTTAAGATCATCCCTAATTGTATTTTCTCTTCAGAAGTAAGGTGCGCCGCATTAGGCTGCAACCGGAAGATATAACTTAGCTCAACCTGAGGCGGAGTTTGAAATTCTAACGTTAGGTTCTCAGCAAAAACTTTTGCAAGTTGTTTAAATTTTTCTTCCAGAAAAATTCGTATTTCTTGTGGTTCAGCAATATAACGGCTGCTACTTCCTGTCTTTTCTGCTAATTTATCAAGAAATTCATCATTCCAATCTTTTCCCACACCTAAACCACTAATCCCAACTCCCAAACTTTCGGCTTCATCAGCCAGAGCCAAGGCTTCTTCTTCATCGCCGTAGGTTTGTCCGTCTGTCAAGAGAACAAGATGATTAACCCTCTCAACAGAAAGATTTCTACGGACTTCGTTGAGACCCGCCTCTAAGCCCTGTAATATTTCGGTGCCACCAGACGGAATGAGCATCCGAATTTTAGTTTCCATTCTTCTAGGCTCAACCTGTAAAGAAGCCGGGATCAGGATATCTGCACGGTCACTAAAAGTAACAACGCTAAGAATATCTTGTGGTCTTAAGCTGCGCAAAAGATGAATAGCCGCAGCTTTAACCATTTCTATATTTTGCCCCTTCATAGATGTAGAATTATCTAAAACCAGGCAAATGTTTAAAGGAGGAGAAACAACTTCATCATCATTTTTTCGCGCCTTCCATTCAAGAAGGGCATAGATCAGCTGTGTTTCCCCTAGGCGTACAAGGCTTTCACGAGAATAAAAAACTCGTTGAACAATAGGCGACAATACCTTTTCTTCAGGCGATAATGTTTTATCGTATTCAATACGTTTTTCAGGATTCGACAAAACATCGTAGGCCTGTTGAACATCTAAAAAAATCTCTGTTTCACCAGGAGCTTCGTTCTTGTCAGGATGCAAACGCTGCGCCGCCTCGAAATAGGCGCGCTTGATTTCTTCTTGCGTTGCATCTCTAAAGATGCCTAAAAGAGCATAGTAGTCAGGCAAAGTTATCCTATCATTTTTACAAGAACAACAGAAATATTATCGGGGCCACCGGCCGCGTTCGCCGCATTAACGAGGTTTTGGCAAGCGCGTTCCAGCGTATCGGCCTCGCTCATTGCTTTATGCATTTCTTGCTCACTAAGCACCCCCCAAAGCCCATCACTACAAAGCATTAGCGTTCCTTTTTGAGGGAAGGGAAGGGTAAAAAGGTCTGGCTCAAGAACTTCACCTTGCCCCAAAGCACGATAAAGAACATTTTTCTGCGGATGATTTTCTGCTTCTTCAGCAGTGATCTGCCCTAACTCTTCAAGACGCCCAACAAGAGAGTGGTCGCGAGAAATCAGGTCAAAACGCCCATCTGGGTATACTGCATAAGCACGGCTGTCACCCACGTGCGCTATGCTAACTTGTTGGCCTACAACAAGTGCTGCCGTAAGAGTGGTTCCACTTCCGGGAGCTTCTCTCTGAATTGCTTCTTGCGCTTGAGAAACGCCGGTAAGCATCAAATCCTGAAGAGATTCGTCTAAAGGTGTAGTGGGCAAAGAGAAAAGGTAGGAATGAAACTTCCTCATAATATATCCGCCAAAAGTCCGCATCGCGGTGTTGCTGGCAACCTCCCCATATTGGTGCCCCCCCATACCATCGGCGACGATATATAATCCAAAAGGCGTGTTCCCTGTATTCCCCGCCAAAGTGGTCGTGATGGCCATAAGACTATCTTCGTTAAGTTCACGCTGTTTACCAACAGATTGTCCGCTCGCGGCTACCAAATGTTGCAACTCATATTGCATTGCATGGTTGGCAATAATATCCCCTACTTGATCTGGAGAAAGAGGTATTGTCTCAGATTCGTTTGGAACAACGGCATCTTCTACACTGAGAGATTTTTCACTTTCTGTCTTTTCTTTTTTAAATATTTTCTTAATCGAATCGAACACAAAAAACTCCTCGCTTAGGCTAGAAGTGCATAGACCTGATGGTCTGTAGAACCCACATAAACAATATCATCATAAATAAGAGGGGAACCAGTAATTGGTCCTTCTGTTGCAAATTTCCAGCGTAATTGACCGGTGCGAGCATCTAAACAATAAAGATGTCCGTCTATAGAAGTGCAATAAAGCGCATCCTTATAAATAATAGGAGATCCCGTAACTTGATGTTCGGTGCGAAAACGCCAAGCTTCTTTAGATGTTTTCAAATCAACAGCATAGATAAATCCATCTGCCGCACCCGTAAAAATCAAATGCTCATAAATACAAGGAGAAGAAACTGAGCCTTTACCTAGTCTAAATTTCCAAAGAGCCCACCCACTATTTGGATCTAAAGCATACAACATGCCATCTAGTGACGTAAAATAAACAGCATGCTCAGTAACAAAGGGGGAGGATGTGATCCCGCGCTTCGAACGAAATTGCCATTTAACTTTGCCTTTAAAATCAACGCAATAGAACTCTCCACTCTCAGACCCTACATAAATATAATCATTGGCAACAAAAGGTGTCGAGCGAATCGCAGAAGCGGATGAAAATGTCCACACTGCCCGCCCTGTAACGCTATTGACCGCATGTAAACAACCATCATCAGAGCCAGCAAATACATGGCCTTCTGCAATGCGAGGTGAAGAACGAATTGGCCCTTCTGCATAATGGGACCAAATTATTTTTCCTGATCGTGCGCTAACAACATGCAAGCGCTGATCTTCTGAACCAAAGAAAACATTGCCTTCAGAAATAGCAGGCGTAGATACTACACCACCATCAGTAGGATATTTCCATTTAAATTTACCTTCAGCAGCATCAAGCGCGTAAAGATTGTTATCGTAGCACCCAATATAAATCGTATTATCAAAATAGGCAGGAGTTCCACGAATCTCATCTTCGCATTTAAACTTCCACAGTGGCTTAATTCCATCAGCCTGAATAGTAGGCGCAGCCTTTGATGAAGGTATTTTTGAAAGCAAACCGGTTTGGCGTGCGGCGGCAATTAAAGCATCTTTCATTTCTTCTGCCGTAGGAAAACGATCTTTAGGCTCGTATTCAAGCGCCCTATTAACAACGGCTTCAACTTCAGCAGAAACATCCGGGTTGCTTGCCGTGATCGGCCTTTCTTCAAAAGAAAAAGGTGGCTCCAAGCGTGGATCTCTTTTTGTTAGCAGATGATGAATTGTCGCACCTAAAGCATAAATATCGGCTAGATGAGTAGCTTCACCTCTATATTGCTCTGGTGGAGAATACCCCTCTGTGCCGATCATCGTTCCTTTTTGCCCTGTCTGAAATTGCTTCGCAATGCCAAAATCGACAAGCACAATATGCCCCCGGCTATCGATCATTACATTAGAGGGCTTCATATCACGAAATATGATCTTGTCGGGCTTATGGGTATGCAAAAAGCTCAAAACATCACACAACTCAATTGCCCAGGCAACTACTTGTGCTGTCGAAATAAAGCCATCAGAATCTCTCAATACTGCTTCAAGGTCTTTTCCATTAACATACTCTAAAACTAAATAAGAGCGATCTTCGTTAGAAAAATAATCAAAAATACTGGGAATAGAAGGATGAGTAAGCGTTGCCAAGATATTTGCTTCACGCTCGAAATTCTCAACAACAGTCTTTCTCACTTGCGGATCTGGAGCAAGGTTAACCATCTCCTTGACAGCAACAAGTTTAACTACATTCGGAAAATGCAGATCACGTGCTCTATACACAGACCCCATTCCCCCAAGCCCGACAATCTCCTGAATCAAATAACGTTCAGACAGTGTAACTCCTGGTTGCAACTGCTGATGAGCGGGACGCGAAGCCTCGCCATCAACAGCTTTTGTGACAGAACGTGTAACTTTTCTAGTATCCAGATTTCCTCACTTACGCGTATATAATCTCGCAAACCAAGAATACTGAATTATAGTGTGCCATGACTGGATTTGCAACTACACCAAAATATCTCCCCTTGCACTTTTGTTTGTTATAAGAGAGAATTTACAGGAACAGGATATTCGAAGCGCTCTTGCATCCAACTTGCTTCCGTTTTTTCACACTCTCTCAAAAGAACATCTACCCTTAAAAAAATAAAATGACAGAATCTTGGCGTTTAGATCTTTCTCCCCCCGCTGCCGGGGCATGGAACATGGCAGTAGACGAAGCAATACTTGAGCACATTATGCGTGGAGATTCACCTCCAACATTGCGCCTATACAGTTGGGACCCTCCCTGCCTTTCTCTGGGGCGCTCGCAACCTTTCTCAGATGTAGATACAAAAACACTCAAAGAAAATGGGTGGCATCTTGTTCGCCGCGCAACAGGCGGGAGAGCGATTTTGCATACCGATGAGCTAACATATTCCGTTATTGCCCCTAACCATAATCAGCATGTCTGCGGGTCTATATTAGAGAGCTACCAACATCTTGCCCAAGCTTTGCTTTTTGCGCTGAAATCTTTAGGAGCCAATGTAGAAATGAAAGAAGAGAGAATAGATCAAAATGCTAAGTCTAACCCTGTGTGTTTCGAAACACCATCTGCCTACGAGATCACTGTGAACGGGAAGAAGCTGATCGGCAGCGCACAGGCGCGAAAAAACAATGGCGTGCTTCAACATGGCTCTTTACCCCTAAAAGGTGATTTAGGGCGTGTGACAGAAGCCTTATCCTTTCCAGATAGGGCATCACGCCAGATCGCTGCCGAGAAGCTGATGGCGCGCGCATCCACAGTGGAATCGGCTTTGGGGCAGACAATTAGTTGGGAGGCAGCGAGCAAGTCATTTATCCACGCGTTTGAGACTGTTTTAGACATCCAATTAGAAGAGGGAGAGTTATCGGCTTCTGAAACCTTGCGCACAAATGAGTTGATCCAAAAAAAATACGCTCATCCAGATTGGACTGAGCGCATTTAGCTAAGCGTAGAGAATTATTTCATGGGGCTAAGAAAATCACGTTGTCGTATCCTAGTGCGTTAAAAAACTTTTCAAGATATGATTCAGCGTTTTGCTGAGCAAGCTCCAGAATGCCATCTTCAAAAGCAGCTTTGTAGATCTCTGCCTCAGCAGCTTGGCGGGCAGTGGTTTCGAGATTTGTATCTCCATGCGTGAGTGCACCTGTATCGCGATCATAGACATAGGATTTTTCATTATCAAGCGTGGCAATAAAGACTTCAGCAGGAGGCAGGGTAACGTAAAGTGTCCCGTTTTCCAACTGCATATTTTCGGGGGTTATTTTTTCCATATCAATGCCGGCAATGACAATCCCGTGTGCGACAAAAAGCAGGCGGTCTCCAAAAAGAAAACCAAAAGTGCCTTGGCTAATTTCTGCGGTGATGACTTTCTCTACCGTATATTGGATTGTTTCTAAACGTGCAAGTGATTGCACATCGTGGATAATAGTAACCGGATCAGGAATAATCGTTGGCGTAGGGTTCATTAGCTCAGAAACCTGCGTCTGCATGGCTCTATTGGCGTCCGAGAGAGGTGCCAGGGCTTGCTGTGCCTGATCTGCACTCTCTTGTACTGATTGAACAACAAGGTATGCAGCTACAGCAACAACAAGAAGGAGAAGGATCGGGACTATATTCTTTTTCATTTTTTATCCTTATCTATAAGCAAAACTCTTTGGCTTGGAGGAGTGATCTAATATGAAGTATACATCAGAGATATAAGCATGAGGTAAGAGGAATAATAGCAGCATATTAAGGTTATTTTAAATAAAGCCCATGCTCTCAAATCGCTGGTATCCATTTAGAGAAAAAACCCAAGAGAATGATGAAAGTTCCTTAGGTAACAGATGACACTTGATTTCTCTATTATTTCAAGTTATTATCAAATCTGAAAGGTTGAAAAGTCAACCGCAAAACACTTTTCTTAAAAGGAGAAAAAAATGAAGAAAGTTTCTTATATGCTCTTTGCCTTATTGGTCATAGGAGCAATGGTGCTTGCAGCTTGTACCCCTGCAGCAACACCTGAACCTGCACCTGAACCCGTGGAAGAACCCATGGATGAAGGCGGTTTAGCTGACCTTGGTGGTCGCGAAGTAACTATCGCCATCGAGAACGCTTACTTGCCCTTCAACTATATTGATCCTGAAACCGGCGAAGGCGCTGGCTGGGACTATGAAGTTTGGGACGAGATCTGCTCGCTTCTGAACTGTACTCCCGTCTATGTTGAAGCCGCATGGGAAGGTATGATCCAGGCTGTTGCAGATGGTCAATTTGACGCCGCTGCTGATGGCATCACCATCACTGAAGATCGTGCAGAAATCGTTGATTTCTCTATGGGCTACGTAGCCATTGAACAACGCTTGCTCGTTCGCGCTGACGAAGACCGCATTGAAGGTATGCAGAGCATTGTTGACGATGCCGAACTGAAACTTGGTACACAGACCGGTACAACCAACTACGAAACCGCTCTCAAACACCTTGATGCAGATCGCATTGAAGCCTTTGAGCAATTCCCCTTCGCTGTACAGGCTTTGCTTGCTGGCGATATTGACGCCGTCATCATGGATGAAACCGCTGGCCAGGGTTATATGGGCGAAAGTGCTGATGCTCTTAAACTCGTCGGTGATTCCCTTTCCAGTGATGAGCTTGGTTTTATCTATCCTCTTGGCAGCGATCTGGTTGAACCCGTTGATGCCGCTCTTACTGAGCTAATGGCAAACGGTTTCCTCGAAGAAGTCAACGCCAAATTCTTTGGTGAAGATTTCGATGTTACCTATGATGATCTCTTCCCCCCCGAATATCCTGAAGCCCCTGCAAGCGGCTTAGGTTCAGAAGGGGAACCCATCAAGGTTCTCTTCGTCCCCTCCGTGGATGTTGACTTTATGATCTCCGGTGGCGAACTGATCGAAGACGCTCTACGTATGGCAACCGGCTTTTACTTTGAAGCCAGCGTCCCCACTTCTTACGCCGCAACCATCGAAGCAATGTGTGCTTCCCCGACCGACACCATCGGCTTCATCCCGGCTATGGGTTACGCTCTTGCTAACCAACTCTGTGGTGTAGAACCTGGATTGGCCTCCGCACGTTACGGCTGGAACGTATACTGGGCAGAATTCCTTGTTGCTCGCGACAGCGAATTCGAAACCCTTGAAGATCTCGAAGGCGCCACTTGGGCATATCCTGATGCTGGCTCCACCTCTGGCTTCCTGTATCCTTCCGCTATCTTTGATGACCTCGGCGTCACCATTGGCGAAACCGTTGAAGCTGGTGGTCACCCACAAGCTGTAAAAGCTGTCTACAATGGCGAAGCTGATGTAGCTACAGCTTACTTTAGCCCCCCACTCCTTCCTGAAGGCACTTGGGCTATGGGCGATGCTCCTGATATTCCCGATGAGCTTATCTCCGACTGTGCAGTAAACGAAGATGGCAAACTCTTCTGTGGTGAATACCGCGTATTGGATGCCCGCTCCGCAATCCGCGAAGAGGCTCCTGACGTAATGCAGAAAGTTCGCATTCTCACCATCTCTGGCGAGATCCCCAATGACACCATGTCATTCTCCCCAGAATTCCCCGAAGATATGAAAGAGGGTATTTTGGATGCAGTTGCAGCATATGTCGACTCTGACGCATGTGCAGACACTCTCTGTAACGAGAATTTCTATGACTGGAGTGGCACTGGCCCCATCTTTGACGAAAACTTTGATGGCGTCCGCTTGCTCATGGAAGCTCAGGGCATCACCCTTGAGAACCTTGGCGAGTAGCCTCTAAATATCAGTAACCTTACAGCCCCAGACTATCTTGTCTGGGGCTGTATTTTTCTCAGAATATAAATTTCCTCACAACAAAAGAGCAAAAAAGAACGTGGGGATGCCAACGAACGGAACAAAGCTATGCTAGAAATTAAAAATCTTTCAAAGAGATACGAGGGTGGCCCCTTAGCTCTGGATGACGTGAGTTTCGAAGTTCCTCAAGGAGAGTTTCTCGCAGTTATCGGGCTAAGCGGCTCTGGTAAATCCACCTTGCTGCGCTGCATCAATCGTCTGATTGAGCCGACTGCAGGAGATATTATTTGGAACGACACCAATGTTACAGAAGCCTCTGACGATGAATTGCGAACAGTCCGTCGCAAGATTGGCATGGTATTCCAACACTTTAACCTTGTCAGCCGCTCCACGGTACTCACCAATGTTCTATCTGGTCGTTTAGGATATGTAAACCCCGCGATGAGCTTCCTAAACAAATTCCCCCAAAACGATATTGACAATGCCTTCCAAGAATTGGAACGCGTAGGTATCGCCGAGAAAGCGCATCAGCGCGCTGATGAGTTAAGCGGTGGACAACAACAACGTGTCGGCATTGCCCGCGCTATGATGCAGAATCCAGCTATTATTCTTGCCGATGAACCTGTCGCCAGCCTCGACCCCGTCTTGGCTCACTCCATTATGCAGCATCTCGAAAAGATCAACAAAGAACAAGGTGTAACGATCTTATGTAGCCTCCACTTCCTTGATCTAGTACACAAATATGCTGATCGCGCTATCGCACTTAATGATGGCAAGTTAATGTACGATGGGCCGCCAAGTGGTATTGATGATGAAAAATTCAAAGAGATCTATGGCAAAGAAGCCGAGCGAGTTGGGTAGGTGAAATATGGATAATAATAAATCACTCACAAAATCACTTCGCACAGGGCTTATTGTTGCGCTTGTGCTCATTGTTTTCGCCTATGCGTTTCAGGTCACTGATGTTGACTTCGGCACCACGCGTGACGAAGTGCGCCAAACAGCCATCACCCGCGTTTTACGTGCCTTGGCACACCCCGACCTATTTGTTTACGAAAAAGAAGAACTCGATGTTGAAATTCCTTTTTATCTACCTTGTCCCGAAGGCGAAACTGTAGAGGCCCCAACTGCTGTCCCTGCGGACGAACCCTTTATCAAAGCAAGCGCATATTGCGGCTCAGCATCTGACCCTGTGACAATTGAAGGTTTCAACATGCCCGCTTACTCTAATGGGTCATTATTCTTTGTCACCAGTAGCGGTGTTAAAAAACAACTTGATAAATTCCAGGCAGATGCAGATGGTTATTTTATCAATGAGATCGAACTGCCCAAACGACAACCTGTTGCTGAAGCGCAAGCTATTCGTGCAACCCACCGTACAAATGTTGGTGCGCCAAAATGGTCTGATAATGCAATCGCAACTTGGGAAAAGATCATTGAGACCATCTTCATCGCCTTGCTGGCAACCTTCATCGGAACATTGGTCGCTATCCCGACCAGCTTTGTCGCTGCACGAAACTTGATGGTTGAAAACACCAGCCCATTAACAAGTATCGCGTTCTCAATCATTGGATGGATCATCGGGTTATGGGCTGGACTAAAAGCAGCCAAATGGCTGATCGCCTTATTCAGCCCTATTAACGAGAATCTTCTTTTAGGTTTAGTTGGCTTATTAGCCAGCATAGGCTTGCTCTATGCTGTTTTACGCTGGTCGATCCCTACAGAAGATACAGGAAAACCGAAGCTTGGCGTGCGTGTCATTTCTTCTCTAAGCATAGCCATCTTCAGCATTGCTACACTGATTTTCTTCGGGACATCCTTCCGTGCACTTGGTGCAACAATGATAGAGCCTTTAGGTATCTTTGGCTTCCTTGGAAACTTCATCTTCCAAATCGGTGAAATTGTTGTCATGCTCACGCCCGGTGTCGTAGCAGTTGTAGTAGGAGCAGTCTTGGGCAATATGCTCAGCAAGATCGGGCAACGCATTAGCGATTATATGCCTGCAGCCCAAGTACGCCTTATCAATATCTTCCTCGCTTCCGCCGCTGGTGCGATCCTTTTTGCCATACTTGGTGCTGGTGTGGAGTGGTTCTATGAACTGGGGAATCCCGTCAAGACCCTTTATGCTCCTGCAGCAGTTGGTGGAGCACTAGGGCTAATATTAGCCTTGACAACAAGCGCAAAGAAAGCAATGCCCACAGGCTTGATAATCTATACCATCACTCGCACGATCCTAAACGGAACACGCTCTGTTGAACCCCTCGTCATGGCTATTGTTGCAGTTATTTGGGTCGGGATCGGTCCATTTGCTGGCTCTCTGGCTCTTGCGCTGCATACTGTTGCTGCGCTTGCTAAACTCTATTCAGAGCAAGTGGAGAGCATCTCTGCTGGACCTATTGAAGCTGTTCAGGCAACTGGTGCAAATCAGCTCCAGACTATCGTTTACGCCGTTATTCCGCAGATCATCCCGCCTTATATTTCTTTCACCATGTACCGCTGGGATATCAATGTGCGTATGTCCACAATCATCGGTTTTGTAGGTGGTGGTGGTATCGGCTTCTTGCTTAGCCAGAACATCAATCTGCTTGACTACAGAGCAGCAAGTGCACAAATGCTCGCAATCGCAGTCGTTGTTGCAACAATGGATTACATCAGCTCTGTTATTCGCGAAAAATTTGTCTAAGAAATACCCTTAGTTTTTCTAAAATGGCGCATTTTCAACAATGCGCCATTTTTTCTTTCTAGTGGTAAAATGCCCGAATGCTAAAAATATTCAAGAGATTTATCACTCTACTAAAACGTATTCTCACTATGCTATTCAAACTCCTGATCATACTAACCATCAGTGGCGCGCTCACTCTTCTCATTGGGCGGCTGACAACAGCAATTCACAGTTGGGGGCGAGTATATAGCTTTGAAGATATCCCTAATGAACGGGCTGCGATCGTCTTCGGCGCAGGCCTTTGGCGAGATGGTAGTCCCACGCCCGTTTTGCGGGATCGCGTTAAAACCGCGTCCGAACTTTACTTTCAAGGGAAAGTGGAAAAATTGCTGATGAGCGGTGATAATAGCACAGCAGATTACGATGAACCCACAGCCATGAAAAACTACGCCATCGAGCTGGGCATTCCGGAAGATGCGATCGTGCTCGATTTTGCCGGTCGACGCACCTACGATACTTGTTATCGCGCCAAAGAGATTTTTGGGTTGCAATCGGCCATACTCGTCACGCAGGAATTTCATCTTTCGCGCGCACTTTATCTATGCGAAAAACTTGGTGTAGAAAGTACTGGCGTTATTGCAGACCAGCGCTATTATCTAAAACGCTCACGTTTTTTCTGGAACACACGAGAAGCTCTCGCTACCCTGAACGCGCTTTGGGATGTGCACATCGCTCGTCCACTACCTGTGCTTGGTGAGTTTGAACCGATTTTTACGGAGGAATAATGGAACGCTCTGAAGCTCTCGCAATTGTCCGCGAATATGTCAAAAACGAAAACCTTGTCAAACACATGTTCGCCGTGGAAGCCACCATGCGCTTTTACGCTGAAAAGCTAAATGAAGATGTCGAGCTCTGGGGAGTGGTCGGCCTCTTACATGATTTCGATTGGGAAATCCACCCTACAGCGGATAAGCACCCCATCGCAGGTGCGCCCATCCTACGAGAACGGAATGTACCAGAAGTCATCGTCCGCGCCATCCTTAGCCATGCGGATCACACCGGAATTGAACGTGCTACCCTTATGGAAAAAGCCCTCTACGCCTGTGACGAGATCACGGGGCTAATTACCGCTGTAGCATTGGTACGTCCCTCACGCTCACTCATGGACCTAAAAGCAAAATCAGTCAAGAAAAAGTGGAAAGATAAACATTTTGCCGCTGGCGCCAACCGTACAGAGATGGAAGAAGGCGCAGCAGATTTTGGCGTAGAGTTATCGGAGCATATCACCAACGTCATCGAAGCCATGCGACGCATTGCACCCGAACTAGGCTTGGCCGGATAATTATTTATCTCTTGCCAATATCATACCTACAGTTCGAATCTAAGGAAGAACAATTTGGGCAAAAAATCATCTTGGTCACCGGGCGAAAATGCAACTATACGAGGTGTCGGAAACAAGGTCTTTTGGGCTTACCCAACAATCGTTGTGCAAGATACATCCGACATGATAGCCTTATACATGCCCGCTGGCGTTCTTGGAAAAGATACAGACCATAAACCGACTCCAAAAGAATTATTATCTCCTGCGCAGATAAATATCATCGATTACCAGTGGAACAGAACCGATGTGTTATTTTTAATAGTGCCTGGTGATTCTTTTAGCACCTATATCATGTGGGAAACTGGCACAAGAAACTTGGATTGCTGGTATATCAATTTGCAAGAACCTATTCGACGCACAAATATCGGCTTTGATACCATGGATCACATGCTTGATGTTGTTATCAGCCCTGATATGACCGAATGGAAATGGAAAGACGCTGATGAATTCGCAGAAGCCCAAAAGATAGGTTTCTATTCCGCTGAAAAAGCCCGTAGAATTTGGGCTGAAGGCGAAAAAGCGATAAGATATTTAACATCCGAACGACGTTCTTCATACGAGAAATGGAAAGAGTGGCAACCAAATCCCGTGTGGAAGATTCCAAAACTATCTCCTGCCTGGGATTCAGTAAATCTAGATGAGCCTTCTGTGCAAAACAATTTTTAGCTAAAACATACAAACTTCTAACAAATTCCAAAAATGAAACCACATCCCGATACCGGCATAGAAAAACGCTTTACGATCTCCATCGGCGTTACACTCATCATCTTACTCGCAGAAGTCATCGGCGGCTTTTGGACAGGCAGCCTCGCCCTCCTTTCTGACGCTGCACATGTCTTTATGGACGTTTTTGCGCTCATTCTGAGCTTTGTCGCGCTAAAACTCTCCGCTCGCCCGGCTGATGACACACACACTTACGGATACCATCGTCTTGAAGTCTTGGCGGCCCTCATCAACGGGCTGACGCTGGTCTATATTTCCTTCGAGATATTTCACGAATCATGGCTGCGCTGGCAGGAACCCCAAGCTATCAAAAGCCTTGAGCTGATGATCATTGCCCTGATCGGATTGGTAGCGAATCTCTTCGTCGCTTTTGTCTTGGGCGGCCATGATCATTCGCACAACCATGATGGTCACGATCATGGAGAAGCAGGACATACGCATAAACAAGAAGATCTAAACGTAAAATCTGCCTATTTGCACGTGATAGGCGATGCGCTCGCATCTGTAGGCGTAGTCGTTGCTGGAGCAATTATCTGGTTCACCGGCTGGAACTGGGTCGATCCGCTCGTCAGCGTCCTGATCGGCATCCTGATCCTTTTCAGCTCCTGGCGCTTACTCAAAGGCTCACTGCACATCCTTATCGAAGGTGTCCCTGAAGGCATGTCCGTTACAGAAATCAGCAAAACCCTCCAAAAAGTCCCGGCTGTAAAAGAAATCCACGACCTGCACGTCTGGAGCATCTGCTCCGGCCACATTGCTCTCAGCGCACATATCCTGCTCAAGAAAGATAGCGACAGACGAGAAACAATGGTCTCTCTTAAAGAATGCCTCCTTCATGACTTTGGCATAGAGCATACAACAATCCAGTTTGAGGAAGGGAATTGTGGGCAGGGGGAAATAGCGATATAGAAAGTCTATTCAATTTAAAAACCAAGAGCCTCGATACGCGAGGCTCTTCTTAACAAGAAAGGAGCTATCCTACTTCCATTTCAACATCTTCTTTCCTCCCCTTCAAAATCGTCCATCCCATTATCATCAAAAACAACAAAATCGCGATCGCATTCAAGGTGCTTCCCCACAAGCGGATAAAGTGTGTATAAGTCATGTCGCCAAAGATACGCATGATAAGCGAGATATGCAGCAAGGCAAGCGGGTAATAAAATTTAGGGCTATATTTTACAGGTAGCATCAAGATGGAGGGGAAAATAATAGCAGCATGACCAAAGATCATTGAAAAGGTAAAGCCGACAAAAACGGTGTGCAAAAAGGCATCGTAAATAGGGCCTGCATATCTATAGCCTGAATATAAACCTATCAGACCACCAACACCAAGCCAGACATAGCCACTTATCAAACAAACTGCGACAAAACGCACCAATTCTTTTTTACGGATAGTAAAACGAGCGATGTCAAAGCGCAACAACCATAATGCCATAAGCAACATGCCTAAAGAAGCAATACGAGTGCCTGTATCTAAAAAGAAGAGTGTAAGTACTAACCCTAAGAGATAGACAGCTACTGTTATTTGCCCTAAAACCCTTCTGCTTTTAGATGGGCGCATAAGGCGACTTAGCTCCAAACGTTCGCCGACAATTGTCAGGACAAGAAATGCACTCCACCATGAGACAATGCTAGCGATAGAGTTTCCTAAAATCCAGAGTAGCATGCCCACAAATAAGGTAACCGATCCCAGCGCCATGACTACTGTATAGTCTTCGCGGTGCTGTTTTAGGATCACGACAAAGATGGCAACAAGGCCAAAGCTCCCAGCGAGCATTAATAACGCACCGATAATATCCTCACCACCCGCAACATAGTAAATCCCACCTGCTGCACTTAGAACTGGTCCTGTATAAAGCCAGGATTTGTTAAGGGCTACTGCGCGTTCAATACTGATGAGCGTGCCTAAGAAACCAGAGATCATCAAAGGGCCGTGCGCCATCCGCCAAGGGGCTAGAGTGGGAAAAATCCAGCCAACACGTAAAAGTCCACTCCACATAGCAACAAGGAGGACAATAACAGAAATAAATAGCAAAGGAAAACGCTGAGAGGGTTTGGTGAACATATATGATTAGGCCTTTACAAAGTGATTATTTTCTTTTTCGTCGCCTACGCTGGTAGCATCTCCATGCCCAGAGAAGATTTGTGTCTCAGCAGGAAGGGTATAAATCTGTTCATGGATGCTTTTTTCGAGAGTAGCCCAATTACCACCCGGGAGATCAGTGCGTCCAACGCTGCGATAAAAGATCAGATCACCGCTAAAGAGTACATTTGCTTGGGCACAGTAAAAAACACTATGACCGGGACGATGCCCAGGGGTATGTCGCGCTTCAAATGCAAATTGACCTACTTTTAACATTTGCCCATGCTCAAGCGGAATCGGTTCGGGGCCAGGATCTATTTGGATACCAAAACGTGCGCCACCACCCCCATCTTTCCAAAGATCATAGTCATCAGCGTGAAGGTAAACAGGCGGGGTTTCCGGGAGCGATTTTACAAGGTCTGCAATCCCGCCGATATGATCGAAATGGGCATGGGTGAGCCAGATTTCTTTGATATCTAATCCTGCTTCGAGGGCAGCTTTAGCAATTTCTGCGCCTTCCCAAGATGGGTCAACAACGATGGCATCGTTAGTTTCAGAATCAGCAACGATATAAGAATTGGTTTGGACGGGTCCGAGGGTGAGGCTTATTATTTTCATAAGAGTTTCTTAAGATAGTGTACGGGGTCGCGGAAAAAAGACAAGGGTTAAGATGATACCAGAGAATATCAGTAGCACGCCAAAGGACAAGGGTGCAACGGGATCTATTGCATAGAGGTATCCGGCCAGAGGCGGGGCAAGGATCATTGGGAATGCATTTGCTGTTTCTGTCAATCCATAAGCCAAACCCATTTGGGCATCGTCAATTAGGCTATTAACGTGTGCAGCGGCCAAAGAGCGAGCAGCACGGTATCCGCCAAGTAAGAAATAGGCAAAGCCGTAAATGCCCATCCCTGAACCACGCCAAAGAAAGAGGGCAAAAAGGGCTGTGGCAAGTTGGGCAAGCAAAAATCCTGCACGCGCACCCATTTGTCCTAAAACAAGATTTAGGGCTACATTACCAATCCCCCCCAAGGAACCGAGTATCCCTATTTGACTTAGAGAAAGACCGCGTTCTTCTTGCAAGAAGTTTTGTGCAAGAGGTTGTGGAAGAACAAGCGCAAAAACAACGAAGAAAATGAGCAGGAGAAAGCCCAAATATCTTTTATTTTTGAGAAGCAATTTGGGGGAGAATTCTTTTGCGGAACGGTGTAAAGGCTGCGGAGGCAGAGAAAAAATAAGTACTGTAGAAACAGAAAATATACACACCGCAGCAATATAAAGAGAACGTAGGCCAAAATGATCACCCAGCCAACCGCCAATGAGAGGACCAGATACCATTCCCAAACTGAAAGTTGCAGAGATGAGCGTGAGCGCGCGCTCAACCGTCCATTTGCCACGCGCAGCAGTGACATAGCTATTAAGGGGAGAAATGACAAAAGTAGTCAAGCTATATAAAATAAGTGCCGCAGCAAAAAGTGGTAAGGTACGCGCAGATGCCATCATAATTGTAGAGAGCAAACCTGCCATCCACGAAAAACGCAAGAGAGGACGCCGACCAATTTTGTCTGCTAGATAGCCCGCGGGAATATGGACGATGGTCATAGCTATCCCCACTCCACCTAAAATTTGCCCGATCTCAAAAGGGTCTGCACCAAGCTCTGCTAAATAGAGAGGTTGAAAAAAGAAAAAAGTCCCTTCTCCTAATCCCCAAATGAAAAGGGCTGCTGCAAGACGCAAAAGAGCAGGGTTCATGTTAGGCCGTCACGCGGCGTACAAATTCTGATGCTTTGGGGAAAACCTCGGCTTTAGCCGGCTCACGCGGGATAACGTGTCCGCTTTCGGTGACCCACATCATTTCTTTCTCTGAGGTGCCAAGGGCGTTGTAGATATTTTCCATGCTGTTTGGCGGCACATATTTATCATTGCGCGAATGCACGAGCAACGTGGGCACCTTCACTTTGGGGAGCGCAGCGCGCATTTCATTCAGCAATAAATCGATCTCAACAACCGAGCGAACAGGATTTTGGGTATAGGAGACATGATCCTTCCAAGATTCTTTGTCAAGCCAGCCTGAGCCAGGTTCATCATCCGATTTAGACATGTGTTTGACGAAGAGAGAAAGTATTTTTGCAAATTTGACACGCGGATCTGTGATCACAAAAGGCGTAGACATAGCGAATACGCCCGCGACATCCAACTTGCTTGCCATCAAAAGCGATAGTGCACCCCCCATCGAAAGCCCGACCAAAACCACCTTATCAGCTACACCTTGAAGAAGATGATAGCCATCTTCAACAGAGTGCATCCAATCTATATATCTGCTGCGGATCATTTCTTCCGGGTTTGTAGCGTGTCCGGCTAAACGAACACCGAGCACAGAGAAACCTTCTTCGGATAAGTATTCACCCATCCAGCGCATTTCTTTAGGTGCACCGGTGAATCCGTGCGTAAGAAGACAGCCGACTTTATTGCCGGGGAAGAAGAAGGGTTCTGCAGTTGGAATTATCATACTTGCTCTCGTTTTTTAGCCACTGATTTCACAGATTTACACGGATTATTCTATTTGATAACCCGGCGATGTTCTAGTGAACCACCACCAAAGTTGATGAGCAAGGCCAAACGATAGCCCGTAGAGGCCAAGTAATGCATCGCTTGAGCTTGATGTGCTCGGTTTAGCTTTGAAAGAGCCTTGATTTCGACGATGAGTTTTCCATCCATTACAAAATCAGCAATATATTCACCTACAAGTAAATCTTTATAAGTAACAGGGAGCCTAACTTGTTCAGAAAAATTAATTTGCCGCAAGTGAAATTCCCGTGCAAGAGATTTTTGATAAACAGCTTCAAGAAAACCCGCTCCAAGCGTATTATGAACTTCCATTGCTGCACCAATAACTTTATAGGTCAACTCTTTATACAATAATTCTGTCATTTTTTATCTCCCTCACTTAATTGCAGTTTTTTCTTTTGTTTTTTCAGTGAAATCCGTGTAATCTGTGGCAAAATTCTTTACCCCAACACCCGAATCTCTCTTGGTAGCGTAGACAGACTCTCTGCCCCATCTGCGGTAATCACCATATCATCTTCGATGCGAACACCATTGCACTTAGGGAGATAAATGCCCGGCTCAACGGTGAACGCCATTCCTACTTCGAGAATTCGGTCATTGCCAGCACGCATATAGGGAGCTTCGTGCCCTTCCATCCCGATTCCGTGCCCTATGCGATGGTTAAAATATTCGCCATAGCCAGAGTCATCGATCACCTTACGGGCAGCTTCATCGACAACTCTTGCTGGAAGACCAGGTTTAGCAGCAGCGCGGCCAGCAGCATTGGCTGCTTGTACAATCTCGTGGATTTTTCGATATTCTTCATCTATTTCGCCAATTGCAAAGGTACGGGTAATATCAGAGATATAATCGTTGGAATTTGCACCCCAGTCGATAACAAGGAGATCGCCTTCCTGTAATTTACGCTCAGAAGGCGTAGCGTGTGGATTTGCGCCATTGGGTCCCCCAGAGACAATAGGCTGGAAAGGAAGTGGTGATCCAGAACCATGTTTGAGCAATTGCATCACTAATTCTGAGGCAATCTCCTTTTCACTGACACCAACCTTGATCATTGGCAGAGTGGCTTCGAGCGCATTTTCTGCGATTTCCGCTGCTTTACGCATGGAGGCAATTTCATTTTCATCTTTACGGATACGTAACGATGCAATCGCTTCTGTTGCATCAGGAAAGATAGCGTGAGGAGCAGCGACTTGAAGGTAGCGGTATTCGATAATTCGCATGGCAAGGGGCTCTACACCGATCTTTTTACCATCCAAGCCGAGGAAATCGACAGCATCTTTAAAAGTACTACCCCAAGTCTTTGGCTCTTCATTATAAGAAAAGGCTTTTAACTCGTAAGAGAGATCATTCAGTTTCGCCATTTCAAGTTCGGGCAAGACCAATGCCATTCGCCCATCTGCGGCGAAAAGAGCAACAACGGGGCGCTCCATGAGATGAAAATGAAGTCCGGTGGCATAAAGCAAGCTGGGGCTGGGGTTGAGGGCGAGCGCATCCAAGCCGGATTCTTTCAGGGTATTTGAGATGTTTTTTAAACGAGAATTGCTCATTCGTTCTCCATCCTTTTTATTTTTTATGATATTTTCTTGAAAATTGGATTTGCAGCCAATCAGAGAGAAAAGGAAACAGGTTATTGAGCCAAATAACGATATTAAAAGTCCAGGGTAAAACAAGTTTACGACGTGGACGTTTCGCAACTTTGACGACCTGCTCGGCAACAAACTCGGAGGTCATTTGTAGCCACGAAGGGGTTTTCATGCTCTTTTTAATAATATTATCGCCCGTGTGTTGACTGAATTCTGTTGTTGCAGGCCCAGGATAAATGCCGGAAACACGGATACCCAAATGGCGTACTTCGCGCCGTATAGCATCGGTAAAACCACGCACGCCAAATTTAGTCGCAGCATAAACGCTATATAGCG
>CAZOOX010000037.1:0-31755 GCA_964581545.1 uncultured Anaerolineaceae bacterium | reverse complement strand
CCTGCACCCAGCCCTCGAGTGTAGCATCATATGCTCGCAATAATTCAGAGTTGGAGCGCTGTAGATTTTCAAACATTGTGGCGTTATCGATCGCAATAGCAGCTTGCCCAGCAAGTGTTTCAAGAAATTCTAACCATTCTGAATTTGAAGCAAGGGGCGTGCGGTGAAATATCTCTAAAACACCTTTTAATTCTCCTTTTGCAACCAAGGGGACACCGTAATAAGACGCAAAATTCTCTGTAGGGAGTTGCGGCGCATTTTGTAAACTACTAGCCTGTTCTTCCTGTATATTTGCTATGTGGATTATGCGTCTCTCCACAGCAGCTTTTCCTGCATATCCTTCTCCCAGGCGGAGGCTAGTATATTGCAAGGCGGAAGTTTTAAAGCCTTGTCTGGTGGCACATTCTAGTCGTTGCATGTGCTGGTCGTACAACAAAACATCTGCTGCATCCACCTCGAGCTGCTTCATCACCTCTTCAAGCAGGACTCTTAAGATTAAACGTAAGTCGAAAGAACCAGCGATGGCGTTGTCTACATTTTTCAAGGCTGTTATTCGATGCAGGTGTTCTTGGGTTTGTTTGTGCAGGCGGGCATTTTCAAGTGCAGATGCTGCTCGTTCTGCAAAGATCGACATTAAACGTTCATCGTCTTTGCTGAAGGCGTTTTTTTCATCGCTTTGCATGTCGATTGCCCCTATTATTTTGTCTCCGACTTTTAGAGGAATTGCCAGCTCTGAGCGAGCTTCTTCCCAGTTTGGGATGTAATTAATGTTTTTTGAGACATCTGAAACGTTGATTATTTGCCCTGAACGAATGGCCTGTGGAACTAAGCCCTGACCACCTAGCACCAACTTCCCCTTGCTTACTTCATTTGCGTAAGGGCCAGCTACGGCGATACGTTTTAGATATGGTTTAGCTGAGTGTGAGTATTTGTCAATTACCAGCAGACTACAATTGGATTTTCCAAATTCTTCCAAGATGGCTTTTACGATTGATTCTGCCAGATGTTCCGGGTTGAGTGATTCTTCATAAATCAGGGTCGTTGATGCGCGGTATAGCCGAGCGATTTTTGCGTTTTTTCGCTGTAATTTCTGTTCAGATTCTATGCGGCTGGTGATGTCTTGCATGGCGCCAAAGACTCGGATAACCTGTTTTGTCCTTTCGTCTCGCTCTGGACGAGCGTAATTGCGTACCCAGCGTATTTCTCCGTTCTTGCTTAGAACGCGAAACTCTCTTTCGTCTGTCTCCCCAGAAGATATTTGCTCAATAAATTTGAGAGCAATAGGCATATCAGGAGGGTAAATGAGATTTTGCCAGTTATTTATATCTTCAGGCACCGATTTGATCGCTAGAGAGAAAGCCTCGGTCGTCCATTCGAACTCAAAATCACCATCCGGGGTTATTCTCAGGACATAGGCTAAATCTGAAACAAGTTCTGAAATCAGGCGGTATCTACCTTCAGATTCTTTGACGGCATCAAGGAGGTCCACTTTTTCTGTAGCTAGAGACATCAATAATTCACTATGGCGTCTGTGTAAAGCTAAAATCAATATCAGACAAGCCGCAACAACAATTCCCTCTTGAATCCATGTAGAAAATATTAATGTATTGTCACTCATTATTAGCCAACTTGTGAGCCATCCTGTATGTGCGGCTACAGAAACCCCAAGGTAGGTAAATACGCAGAGTGTGGCCACTAACATTCCTGCATTTGTATTGATCAGTAGCATTGCTAATATCGGCACTGTTATGAAGTATATGCGACCATCTCCGACCAGCCCGCCTAAGATTAATGCTATTGTGCCTATGGCATAGCTTAAAAAAATCAACCCCCAAGCCTTAATGCGAGCGTCGATCCTGCGAAATACAGCAAGACTTATAATCAACAAATATAAGAGCAAATAAACAAACGCTGCCTGCGAGGCCGTTTTGTTGAGTCTAAACTGAATAACCCATATGACGATTGCAGGAAAAAAAAGAAATGAAGTGATCATTAGTGTTTTCGCGATCACATTGCTACGCCAATTTTCTAATTCACGTTGTACCTTGGTATTGGCTTGTGTAAATATTGTTCCGTTCATCATGACACCCTTTTACTAGAAAACTATATTGCCTTTGGAATTATACCCGCCTAACTCTTTTTCAAGTACACTGGCAATCAGAGAACTTATCATAAGAACTCCTTTGTCAAATGTGCGTACCTGAAATCAATTTTAGGTTGTTTGAAGCCTTTTGACTATTTCATTATCCTTTCAGAAAATGGAATATATCCCTTTTAAACATACAACAGATGCTTACAATCAAGAAGGCACCTCTTTGTGTTTGAAGATACGGATCATTCCTTTTTCGGCGACAAAATTAACATTGGAATTTCTCTTGTAGAAATGCGTTTCTTATACTCGGCATAGCCCGCATACATATTCACTGCCTCAGCCCAATATGCTTTTCGCTCGGCATCTGTAGCATCTCGAGCGATATATTGTCCCGTCTCTTTTCCAATGGATAATTGCGCTTCAGGATTTGCTTTCAGATTATAATACCAACTTGGGTGACGCGCTTGCCCCCAATTTGATGCGATCAAAAAAACATCTTCTCCTTTTATCACCCCGAGCAATGGCACTGTGCGCGGAATCCCGCTTTTAGCACCAATGCTTGTCAGCACGATCACGGGAATGCCGGATAAGATGCTCGTCAGAGAACTGCGATTTTTAGTGCGTTTCAATATCGCTTTATCAATAGGGTGTAGAACTCGTGATGCTATCTTTGCTCCCATTTTTGACGAAGTGAATTTCAGGAGTACTTTTTGAATCCAATTGCGTTGATTGTGTGTTTTTGCTTTTTCCATTATTTCTATCTTTCAAGCTTTCAGTTTTTCTCTCTCGTTGTCTTTAAGTGAATTATACATTGGATATCTCACATTTCTATCACAATGCATGCGCGCTTTATGCTAAAATCTATCATCATAAATAAATGGACTTGGAGACTATGGAATCAACAATTGGTGCAGATTTACTTAGGTTAGTTGCCGTCATTATTCTCGTTTTGATGAACGGTTTTTTTGTGGCGGCAGAATTTGCTTTAGTCAGTGTGCGTGGAACACGGATCGCGGAACTTGTTGCAAAAGGGAATAAATCCGCGAAATGGGCGGCGAAAGCCCTCGAACACCCCGATCAAGTTATTGCTGCGACTCAGCTTGGGATAACGCTGGCAAGCCTGGGGTTGGGATGGATCGGTGAGCCGGCTCTATCGCATTTGCTGGAACCCTTGATCGAGCTATTCCCTGGCGATTTGCAAGAAGGTGCTTCTCACAGCATTTCAGTTGGGGTGGCATTTACGATCATCACATTTTTGCACGTTGTGGTGGGTGAGCTTGCGCCAAAATCCATTGCTTTACAAAATCCCGAAGCCACTTCTCTTTGGGTGGCACGCCCCACTTTATGGACGGAATGGCTCTTTAAACCTTTTATTTGGGCTTTGAATGGAACAGGTAACGCCCTTCTTAGGGTGATGGGTGTTAACCCAGCCGAAGGCCATGAACTGGCTCATTCGGTTGAAGAGTTGAAAATGATCGTGACTGCCAGCGCGGCAGAAGGCGTGGTTGAGACCGATGAGCAAGAGATGTTGCACGCGATCTTCGACTTTGGTGAACTGCTGGTGCGGCGCGTGATGATCCCACGTACAGAAATTTCTGCCTTCGAAGCTGATATTCGTCTGCGTGAAGCCATCGATATTGCCATTCATTCATCATACACCAAATTCCCCATCTACGATGATGACCTAGATAATATCATTGGCATTGTACATATCAAAGATTTGCTTCGTGCCGAACATAATCCGGAGCAGGGCGATTGCAAAATCCGTGAATTGGCTCGTGAAGCCTACTTTGTGCCAGAATCTGTACCTGTAAAATCTGTTTTGCAGCAGTTCCGTGCGAAACGCCGCCATATCGCGATTGTGATGGATGAATTTGGCGGGACTGCTGGATTGGTCACGCTGGAAGATTTAATGGAAGAAATTGTCGGCGAGGTCAGTGATCCTTTTGACAATGAGCAACCTGAAGTCCAGAAGCGTTCCGACGGAACAGTTGTGGTAGATGGTTTGCTTTCGATCGAGGATGTGAACAAGAAACTTGGGCTAAGATTACAAGATCCCAATTATGATACGATCGCAGGATTTGTGCTGGGACATTTCAATCGCATCCCTGAAATCGGCGATGTGATTGAAATTGACGGGCTTCGGATCCGTGTGGAAGAAATGGATGGAAGGCGTATTGCTCGTTTGGGCGTAGAGTGGATAGAATAGAATAACCTGGCATCTAATAAAAGGGCTGATTACCAGAAGATAATCAGCCCTTTTTTGATACCGCTACAATTTTTCGTAGAAAACAAGGAGTGTACTTCCGTATTTTCGTTCATCGAATTTAGTCAGATTTTTCAATGTTGTTTCCTCGTAATCTCTAAATTCACGAGGGTGAATTTGGACGATCACCCAACTCTCCCCACTTAGCCAGTCAGGGTTCTCATCGACCAATTTTAATGCGCGCAACCACATTTCTTTGTATTGGGGAGGGGCTATATAAATATAGTCAAAGGCGCGATCTGCTTTGGATTCGAGAAAGACAAATGCGTCACCGCGCTTGATTTCGGCTTGGTTGCCCATTTTACAGTGTTCCAGATTTTCACGGATCACGTTAATTGCTTCGCGTCCCATCTCGCTATAACGCACAAATGTTGCGCCACGGCTTAATGCCTCTATGCCTACTGCACCCGTTCCGCCAAAAAGATCCCACCAGGTCGAGGCTTCCACATCTGCGCCGATGATATTGAAGAGATTCTCTTTAACGCGGTCTGTGATCGGGCGTGTACCTTTGTCAGGAACGCCCTTCAGTTTATGTCCGCGTGCTTTACCTGCAATGACTCTTAAGCTCATGGCGCGATCTCCCGAATAGCGCAGAATGTTGCATCATCTCGTCCTATTTCTATGATGTTGGGCGAATGTTTCTTTACAGTATTTACTTCATCTAATCTTGCGGAAAGAAGTAGATAGTCCCCTGCTTCGAGAGGGCGATAGCCAATCACGTTGACGTTTTCAGGAGCATAATAAGCCGCATTTACAGCTTCTCTGTAAACGATCAGTGTTTCGCCCGCAGGAGCAAATTCACTAAAGACTTCAGCGGCTTCTTTATAACAAGTTAGCCAATAATCTGTCTCAAAAGTGCCTTCTGCGCCACTTGTGCCGCCTACAATTGCGTTATAGTATGTATATTCGTAGGGGTGTAATTTAGCTATACCGTTCAGCCCAAAGTAGGCAATAATTAGCAAAATAGATGCGCGTAGCCATACACTCTGTGTCCACGCGAAGAATTGCTCAAAGGCGAATCCTGCAATGACAAAGATCGGGGGCAAAATAAAGAGAAAATGACGGAAGCCATCATACATCGGCGGGCGAATCGCAAGAACATATCCGAGCATATATATGAAATAGAGCAGCAGAATTCCTAAACTTTGCCACGCTACTTTTTTCTTGATCGCTCTAAAAATGGCAACTCCACTCCCGATCAAAAAGAGCAGCCAGGTTGGCTCGGTGAGCGTAATCCCCAAAAGGGTGGGGAGGTAGCGCAAGGGCAGCTCGTAAGATCTATAAGTGTTGCCGTAAAAAAGCACCTTTAATATAGTGGGGTTATTCGACATGAGCGCTACGACTTCGGTAAAGCGCGCAATCGGCGCATCCCAAAGGTAGGGCCAAGTCAAATATGTGGTGAGAATAGCAATAAGCGCAACAGGGATAAAATAGAGCAAAATTTTGACATTCTTCTTCATGAAAGCATAAAGAATAAGCAGGATGCCAAGCAGCGGGGCGATAATACGGAGATTGGTTGCCAGCCCGATCAGGATACCGACTAAGAGAACTTGTCCCCACGGAACGCCCTCCTTTTCACCTGCTTCCGCTATGGATAGTTGGTCGACCATTTTGAATCCATAGTAGAGCGTGGCGATAAAAATGGTCGTAAAGGGTGGGTCTTTGGGGTTGATAAAAGCGTGCCCCCAAAGCATTGGCTGTAAAAGATAGAGCAGCGATGTGCCAAAAGCGCTCTCTGGCTTTAGCCAACGCAACGATAATCTATAAAAATAAAAAATCCCGATCAAAAATGTGATGAAATTTATTAGATGCCAGAGAGCGACTTTATCTATGCTCGTAAGCGTGTGCAAGGCATTAACAGGTAGTCGTGCAAAAAGCAAATATGCGGGACCACGATTACGATGATCGCCAATGCTGGGACCATAAGCGCGGTTAAGATCAAAATCTCCGCTCAGGCGTTCAGGGATGGAGTAAGCGTAACCAATTGCTTCGCCGTAACCATAGTAGAGACCTTCGTCCCAGGTCATGCCATAGTCCTGAAAGGTGAATATCCCGACGAAGAGACTGAGTGTTAAAAGGATAAGAATAGGGTAGTGTTGGGGTTTTGAAAGCATTGCGTGTGGCGAATCATATAAAAAATATGATATGCGCCAATACCTTTTATTTTTTCTTTTTAGGCGTGCGTCTTTTTCGCTTGAAAGGCTTTACGAGCGATTGCAGCTCTTCTTCTTCCCCTTGCTGTTCTGCGAAATATTGACCAATGAAATTTGAGCGGCGTAATCTTAATGCCATTGGTGCGACAGCGTGCAGGTCTGCGAGTTTTACGGTGTTGCGTCCACTGGCGGCAGCGTAGGCACGTGCAGCTTCAAACCAGGTGATTTCGGCACGCAGTGAATCGATACCAAGTTTCTGGATGATCTCTATTGCTTTATTTGCGACGCTGTTTGGTAATTTTACTTGGCTAAGGCGCGCTCTTGTTGCCTCTAATTCTTCTCTTATGGATGTTGTGCCGCTTGAATATTCGGCGACGATTTGGTGTGGCGCATTTAAATAAGCCTGTACTTGTTTATAAGCTTTCAGTCGCTCTTTTGGATTGTCCAGCCCGCGAACCATAACGCGCAAACCAAACCGGTCCATAATTTGTGGGCGCAAGTGTCCCTCTTCGGGATTCATCGAGCCAACTAAAAGAAAACGTGATTTATAAGTGGCCGAAGCGGCTCCGCGGCGGAGGGTATATGAGCCTTGTGCGGCGGCATCTAAGATTGCGTCGATCACTTCACCGCTGAGAAGGTTTGCTTCGTCGATATACAGCAAATTTCGATCCGCCTGAGCAAGGATACCGTGCTTTAAGCGGACTTTGGATTGCATTGCAGCACGCTCATCAATGCCGCCAACCACGTTTTCAAGTTTTGCGTTGAGTGGCAATTCGATCAGGCGAACACGCGATGGCTTTGTGAGAGATAGTCCTTCTCCGTATTTTTTTGCACAGTCAGGACAAGCGGCATCTATACCGCCTTCTTCTATGTCCGCGGGCATGCACCCGTAATGACAGGTGCTGTGCTCTACCATTGGGAGCAAGTCGATCAGGCTGCGAACAGTCGTTGTTTTTGCTGTTCCGCGCGGTCCGACGAGTAAGATCCCGCCGATATTAGGATTGACCAGCCCCAGAATAAGAGCAAGCTTCATCTCGTCTTGCCCAACTATTGCCAAGAAAGGAAAGGGAAGAATTTCGGCTTTACCGCTATCTTCAAACTTTACAGGTGGTAAATCCTTGCCCGAAACATGGTCGAGCAACTCTTTAAGTGAACGAAAAGGGTGCGCTTGGCGTTCCTTTTCTTCGCTTTTGAGTTCAGGAGGAGAAGAGATATTGTCAGTGGTCATTTTGTATGTTTTTTAGCTAATCTTCTTTTTTGTCGTTCGTCCGCTTCTTTCATACGCTTTTCTTCTGCGGGGGTTTCAGCAAGCAAGCAGGGAACTTCGGCCGCGCTACCCTTTTCATCGAGCGCAACATAGACGAGATAGGCGGTATTTGTGTGAATCTGTTCGCCTGTTAGTGGGTTTTCGGCGAGAACTTGAACCTCTGCTTCGAGGGATGTGCGGCCAGTGTAGGTTATTTCAGCGTTGAGAATAATAAGGTCTCCGATATGGATGGGTTGCTGAAAGGTCATTTGGTCAATGGCGACGGTTACGACCCGATGTTGGGCGTGGCGCATGCAAGCCAGCGCACCGGCTTCGTCAACGAGCTTCATTATCCAACCACCGTGAACATTGCCGTGATGGTTGGCGTGTTCGGGCTGCATCAACTGGGAGATGGTGATGCGTGAAGCTCGCATTGGTTTCGGAGAGAGAGTGTGGCTCATTTTTTTTAATCCAGGTCGTCTCTGAATTCGCCAGAATCTGCGGTGTGAAGTCTTTCTGGTTCGTCGAGGAGAACATCAATATCGCTGTGATTAAGTTCGGGCATCATTGGGGCGAGAGGGACAGTGGCTGGTGGGTAAACCTTTGGCGGCTTTGCGGGGGGGCGCTTACGCGTTGTTGCTTTTTCTATGGCGCGTTTGCGCAAGATGCGTGGCCCCTTGCTAAGATAGCCAACATAATGCCCGAGCACTGAGTAAATTTCCTTCTGCGGTGTAATCCAGCCGATCCATTCGCCAATGCGGTTGTAGATGTGCGGATAAACGAGGAATGCTTCTGCGTCGCCTTTTGTAGTGTAGATGGGGATGATCGATTTAGGAGTAGCCATGTTTTGATTGTAGCATTTTTGTCTGGGAAATATGCAAATTGTATAGAATTAGCAAGATTCCCTTTTCTCGAGGGAAATGTCGGGGAAATGGTATCAGGTTAGGGTCAAGCGCGAAGCGGCTTTTCATCCATATCCTGGTCAACGTCGTTATAAGTCCAGTAGCGGTTGACGAAGAAATTCCAGAGCATGACGATCCCAACAGCGAGGGCTAGTGTAAAGTTTTTTGCAAGAAATTCAGGATCTAAATTTAGTTGTAATCCGTTGAAGATGCTAAATACAGGTGGTTCTGCGAAATGTAAGATCGGGAGGCGGATAGCCATTCCGGCGATATTAACTGCAAAGAACATTGCGAGTTGTTTTGCGATAGGGCGCGAGCGGGATTCTGGATATGTCCAGTAACGATTCCAGATAAAGTTTGAAATGATCGCGCTGATGAAAGAGATCGTCCCAGCAAAAACCAGGGACATGTCCAGGATCTGCGTGAGCAAATTCATCATGCCAAAGTCTACTATTGCGCCGATGACTCCAACAACAGCGAAACGCAAAAAGCGAGTACGCTCTTTGGGGTCTGTAATGATGGATTTTGCCACACTAAAGACCCAGTTTTTCCTGGAAGTAAGGCGTTGTACGTTTGATGCCTTCATCTAGGCTGATTTTTGCTTCCCAATTGAGAATATTTTTAGCGCGAGTTACATCGGGGCGGCGACGCTGAGGGTCACGTGCGCTGCGCCCAGCTGGGACGAAGGTGACTCCGCTGGGGTTTTCTGTTACTTTGTTGATTGCTTCGGCAAATTGAAGGATCGTGATCTCATCCGGGTTACCGATATTAACGGGGAGATGTTCGTCCGAATAGAGCAGGCGAACGATGCCTTCGATGAGGTCATCGACATAGCAGAAGGAACGAGTTTGTTGTCCGTCGCCGTAGACAGTAAGTTCTTCTTCGAGTAAGGCTTGTTTGAGGAAGTTAGGGAGAGCACGCCCGTCTTCTAAGTCCATGCGGGGACCGTAGGTGTTAAAAATGCGAACTATGCGTGTATCCACGCCGTGAAAACGATGGTATGCCATTGTAAGTGCTTCGGCGAAGCGTTTAGCTTCATCGTAGACAGCGCGCCTGCCAACAGGGTCTACATTTCCGGGATAGTCTTCGCTTTGGGGATGGACTGTTGGATCGCCGTATATCTCACTGGTAGATGCGAGTAAAAATTTGGCGTTATGTGATTTTGCTACACCAAGTGAATTATGTGTTCCGAGTGCGCCAGCTTTCATAGTCTGAATGGGGAGGTTGAAATAAGCTCTCTCAGATTCTGGGTTGGGGCTGGCGGGGGATGCAAAATGCATGACCGCGTCTATTTTGCCTGGGACAAAAATATAATTTGAGACGTCGTGCTTATAAAAGCTGAAATTCTCATTTCCTGCAAGGTGAGCAATGTTTTCTGGATTGCCAGTAATGAAGTTGTCCATGCCGACAATTTGGTGGTCGTCAGCGAGGAGACGGTCGCAGAGGTGAGAGCCGAGAAAACCTGCTGCTCCTGTGATGAGAATACGCATAAATTTTTCCTTTTTGTTTTGGGCCGCCAAAATGGAGGCTTTTATTTGGCGCTTAGACTTTTCCAGTCAATTCTATTGATCAGCCCATCTCCCGTGATCTGATGAGCTTGTCCTGAGCCAGAATCGACCAGCCATAAATTGCCTTGATAGATAAGGGCCAGAAAGTCACCGTTTTGTCCCGTGATTGCTTCCGGAGCCCAAACAGGTGTTTGTGGCCTAATTCCCTGTGCGTTTTCGGGCGGGAAAATTGCACGCCGATTTGAGCCGTCTCTATCCATAACGATAACGCGATAACGACTGCTTTCGCTTTGGGATGGGAAAATTGCTTGTAAATAAGCTATTTGGTACATGCGCTCCTTCCCGCTTGGGCGCAGGGGCGAAGAAGCGGGGTATGCAAACATACCAGTTTGTGAAGATAGCTGGATATTACTTTCATTTACTATCGAAACTGCACTGAGATCAAAATAGGGAGATTCTTCGAGACTAACCAAATTTTGTGATGGCGCATGGGTCACGGTAAAGAGTGTGCTGCTGTCACCACCCCAAGCTATGCCGGGTATCCATGCCCAATCACTGTGTGTGCTTAACTCGGTAATATCAAGCAAGGGATTATATTCACCTGTAGCGATATTGACAGTCCCTATGCCATCCGGGCGCGCGTAGGCGAGGGTTTGTCCATTAGGCGACCACTCAAAATCAACGCCCCACCAGCCGTAGATGCCACCAGCATTTGCTTCGATGATCTCTTTGGGGGTGGTAGACCAACCTGCGCTAAAACTGACTTGGTAAAGATCATTATTTGCTTGCCAACCCGGGGCTGCTGCACGTGGTTCTACGGTTGAATAGTAGATGCGTGTGCCGCCATTTGGTCGCCAGCCAGCGAAGTGTACCACATTGGAAACGCCCAATTTGATCGGATCTTTTGGTCTGCCAACGGTGCTAACAGCCCAGAGTGTATTGATCTCTTCGGCAGGATCTTCTTCTGATTTTCGGGTGTATAGTAACCAGCCAGCGTTGGGGGAAAGTTCAAAAATGCGCCCATCTAAATCGCCTGTGGTGACGAGCGGGCGGCGGTTGGCAGTGGAATCTTCCATGAGCCATGCGTTGCCGCCAGAGAGATAGGCGATTACGCCGGGGGCGGGGATGGGGGCAAATATCGCTTGTACACCAACCATGGTGATCTCTGGTACAGCTTCGTGGATAGTGACTGTCTTGACTAAAGCATTGCTGACTTCTACTCCGTCTTCGTAGACGCTGCGATAGGTGATTTCTCTCAATCCATTTTGTCCCAACTGGATGAGCCGTGTTTCTCCTTCTGGGAGAGATTCGTTGTGCACAATTTGTCTTTCATAAGAGATAATTTCTTCTTTGCTTTCAAACTCTTCGCGAACACGCGTGATTTGAATTTCTTCTCCATCTGCAAGGAGCGTGTACAGGGGAGGGGTTACGCGATCTGATTCTGTTATTTTTACCCCTGAGATATTTAGCGCTTCCTCAACATCGCTGCCTGCGGGGATGTTGACAGGAAGGTTTTCACCATCGACATTAACGGTAATTTGGATTTCTTCTTGGGAAATTTGCGGGGAACGACATCCAGATAAAAGGAGAGCGAATCCGAAAAAGAAGATTAAAAGGAAAATATTCAAAGGTGAGGGCGTTCTTTTGGCGGAAACGCGAATATTATCCAGTTTTCCCCACAAAGGCTGAATACTGAACCCTGAATGCCGCTTCATGCTGGTATAATCCACTCGCTATTTTACCTTCCCTGAAATGACCATGAAGCCTTCGCTAATGGCAATTTGTTCAACGCGAAAACCGGTTGCTACAGGCCCAATTGCGCCGGTATATGCTTCTGTGATCATGTCAGAAAGAAAGCCGGCAAGGGTGGGGGGGGCAGGGAGCGGACCAAAATCGGCAGAAGCAATTGCTATTGTCGGTTGGCCTTGGTCGTCAATACCTACGGTAACGAGTACTTTTACAGTGGCAGTAAAATAGCCTTGCGAGGCTTTCCCGAAGATCTGCATTTGTCCGTCACGCAAATAAACTTGCGGGTCGGTGAAAAAAGGATCGTTTTCGGTTTTGAGTTTTGAAGCAAGATAAGAAGTAAGTTGTGTTTCTGTGATCGTGAGAATGATCGTTTCGCCTTTTATGCCAGCTTCTATCACTGCCTTGAACTGCTCCTGCATACTCTCTACAGATTGTGGAGAGACAGGAATATTGACTTGCGGATAAGGATCATCGGGGCCGCCAACACTCATGGTACAAGCCAATGTTGCCAGCAGTAATATTGAAACGATGAAAATAGTAGAAAACTTCTTTTTTATAGGCATATTTTCTCACTTATAGTAAATAAATGAACGGAGCAATTATAGCATGAGCGACTCTAAAAAAATGGCAGAACTTTCCCTTGCAGCAAAGCTGGAAGCGTTACTTTTTGTGGCAACGGAACCTGTGCCTTTAACGCAATTGGGTAATGCGCTGGATTTGACACCGGCAAAGCTGAGCAAGGTAATAGGAGAGTTAGAAGAAACGCTCTTGACCCGTGGCTTGCGAGTACAAAGTCATCGTGGTCGAGTGCAATTAACAACTGCCCCTGAACTTGCCCAGCTTATTCAGGATTTTCTGGAACTGGACGCTATCTCGCGGCTTAGTCCAGCGGCTTTGGAAGCTCTTTCGATCATTGCTTATCAGCAACCTGTTACGCGCCCTCAAGTGGACGCGATCCGTGGTGTGAATAGCGACGGCGTGATGCGCTCCTTATTAAGCAAAGGGTTGATCCAGGAGGGTGGCCGCGCAGAGGGACCAGGGCGACCTATTTTATATGCAACCACTCCTGAATTTCTGCAACACTTTGGCCTGGAATCTCTCTCTGCTTTACCAGCCCTAGATCTTTCAGAAATCATTAAAGACGATGTAGACTCAGAGCTTTTGAAGAGCTAAGTAGAAGGAAAAAATATGGAAGAACGATTACAAAAAATACTCGCGAGCACGGGGCTTGCCTCACGCCGTAAATGTGAAGACTACATCACTGCCGGGCGCGTAAAAGTAAATGGAAAAGTTGCGAAGTTAGGGCAAAAAGCGGATGCGTCGAAAGATAGGATCACAGTTGATGAGAAAGAGATCTCTGTGCCTAAATCGCATATTTATATTGCCTTGAATAAACCACGAGGTGTAATTTCTGCTGTTAGCAGCCCTGACCCGCGCCCAACTGTTCGTGATTTGATCCCGATAGAGCGGAGAATTTATCCCGTTGGTCGTTTGGATATCGAAAGCGAAGGTTTGATGTTAATGACTGATGATGGCGAACTGACAAACCGCCTCTCTCATCCACGTTATGGGCATGAGAAAATCTACAAAGTTTTAGTTGCTCGCCAACCAGACAAAAAACAATTGGATGCTTGGCGGCGTGGAATTGTATTGGAAGATGGCTATAGAACTGCCCCCGCGAAAGTATTTGTTGAAGGAACAGCAGGTAAAGGTGCACGTCTTAAAATCGTGATGAAAGAGGGACGCAAGCGCCAGATCCGTGAAACAGGGAGTTTATTGGGCTTGCCCGTTGTGAGCATTTTGCGCACGCAGTTAGGAAGTCTCAAGCTGGGCAGGCTAAAGTCGAAAGAATGGCGTTATTTGACTGAAGATGAAGTAGCAGAGCTAAAGGGAGAGACAGTATCCAGAAAACCGAAGCATGCCAAAAGTCAAAGAGTGAAAACCAAGAACAAAAAAAGCCGATCTCGATAGATCGGCTTTTTTACTCTAAGTACTTATCCTAAAATTGCTCTAGCCGCCGTCCCTCGCGCAGCATACTCGCAGGAGTGCGGCGGCGATCTCTCTCATATATTCCTGCGCCGAGGACGCGTGCCCTTTGGGTACGGCGCAGGGAGCATCCTAAAATATTTTTCGGATAGGTTCTAAATATATATTTTGGGTGGCGCTAAGGTTATAAGTGATGCTCTCGCTAGATTTGCACCCATTCGGGTACAGGCAATCAAGCGAAAATTTACAGGGAAAACAGGGATTGCAATCCCCTTGAAGCATTATTCACCACTTACTTTTTACCACTACCATATTCTTTAGCGGCAGCACTCACGAATATCCCAAACTTCTTTGGCAATATCCCAGATGGCCTTTTTGACATCTTCTTCTTTTACTCCAGCTACTTTGAAAGTAATAAGTTTTGTGGCAACATCTTCACCAGTAAACTGACCAAAGGAAATGAAGCTGCCACCGATTTCTGAGACAGCATTGGTGATTTTCTGGAGAACTCCAGGTTGATCATCTACCAGAGCGGTTACTCGTATTCCAATTTCACGTGCGCCCATCATCTCAAGGAAAACTTTAAAGAGATCTGTTTCTGTAATCATACCGGCAACTTTGCCATCACGCATAACAGGGAGACCGCCAATTTTTTCATCTGCCATAATGCGAGCAGCTTGTTCAATGGGCGTGTCTTCGTCAATTGTTGTGACGGTTTTGGTCATGATCTCACTAACAGTGAGCTTGCTGAGCAAGTAATTTATTTCCCATCTGCTCAAAGATGTTGCTTTTGTGGGTGAGGCATCAATCAGGTCTTGTCGAGAAATGATCCCGAGCAATTTGCCTTTTTTGACGACAGGAGCGCGACGAATCTGCTCTTGTCTGAACAAATTTCGAGCATCATGGACAGGCATATCTGGCGGCAGAGCGATTACGGGGCGTGACATTCGTTCTTTTACGAGCATGTTTACTCCTTTAAGTAAGGGTGAATTTAATTTACCTTATTATATACTAAATGAGCATCTAAAAATAAGTTCTTGTTGAAATTGCTTCAATCCGAGAGAGTCTTGAGAGAATAGGATTTGATCTATAGAGATTGAAGCAATTTTTCGGGAAGTTATTCTTGGACAATTACTAAATACCCAGATAAGCAGAGCGTATTTCCTCGTTGTGAATTAATTCTCGGGCAGGACCCTGCATTTCGTTGCGACCTTCGGCTAAAACATAGCCATAATCACTCACAGCAAGAGCCATTTGCATATTTTGTTCAACAAGAAGAATGGTAAGTCCTTCGTCTTTGAGCATTTTTAGATTTTCAAATAGGTTGAGCACCAAAACAGGTGCCAAGCCAAGTGAAAGTTCATCAATGATAAGAACTTTGGGGTCAGCCATTACGCCGCGCGCCACAGCCAACATTTGTTGTTCACCGCCGCTCAAGGCGCCTGATTTTTGACTTCTACGCTCTTTCAAACGGGGAAACATTGTAAAAACTTTTTCGAAATTTCTATTCATTTTTGCGCGAGATCGTTTTACTGTTGCGCCCATTTCGAGATTTTCGTAAACCGTCATGTTCGTGAAAAGCTGGCGGCCCTCAGGTACAAGCGCAAGCCCCAAACTGGCTTTTTCATGGGCTGAAAGTTTGCTTAGATCCTCTCCTTCAAACCAAATTGAACCCTCCCAGGGTTTGTTCAAACCGACCATTGTGCGCAGTAAAGTTGTTTTTCCAGCGCCATTTGCGCCCACAAGAGAAGTTAGCTTTCCCTTTTCGAGTGAGAGGCTGGCATCCCACAGAATTTGTACCTCTCCGTAACCGGAGCTAATATCTTTTGCTTCAAGGATCGCCATAATTATTTTTCACCCATCAGTTTTTTTGCCAATTCCGGGTCTCCAAGATAGGCTTCAATGACCTGCGGATTATTTGCAATTTCCTCTGGTGTACCTTCAGCAATTTGCTGCCCATAATCTAAAACGATCACACGATCCGAGACCTTCATCACAGCTTTCGTCACATGCTCGATCATAATGATTGTGATACCTCTGTCGCGAATCTTCTTGACGATCTCAACCATTGCCGCAATTTCGCTGGGATTAAGTCCCGCAAGCACCTCGTCAAGGAGGAGGAGATAGGGGCGGGCTGCCAAAGCCCTAGCCATTTCGAGACGTTTCTTCTGCGCGACATTTAGGCTTGCTGCCAATTGGTCGGCGACTCCATCAAGACGAACAAATTCCATTACCTCTTCCGCAATATCGTGTGCGCTGCTCAAGCTATGGTTTTCGCGCCCAAAACAGGCTCCAGCGATGACATTTTCACGAACAGTCAATTCTTTCAATGGCTGCACGATCTGATGCGTACGCGCAAGACCGCGTTTTGCCATCTCATAAGTTTTGTTTGCTGTAACGTCTTCTCCCATAAAGCGGACACGTCCAATTTCTGGGGGGTAAACCCCGTTGATGCAATTTAAGAGAGTAGTTTTCCCTGCGCCGTTAGGGCCGATCAATCCCATGATCTGCCCTTCGGGAAGGTCAAAGGTAACTTGGGTTAGGGCTTGCAATCCGCCGAAGCGTTTTGTTACGCCTTCTACGCTTAAAAGTGTCATGGCAATATCCTCCGTAGAGGTGTAAAGCGATGTCGCAGCCAACCGACTGCTCCCGTCGGGATAAAGAGAATAATGATAAGAAGGATCGCTCCAGAAACTGAGAGTTGAATATCTTTGAAGAAATCACTGGTAACAAGATAGCCGCGCATGCCTTGGTAGGCAAATGCGCCGAGAATTGGTCCTAAAACGGTACCTTGTCCGCCAAGCATGATCATGACCAAAAGCTCGATCGATGCATGGAGTGGAAAAGCTCCGTGAGGTTCTACATTCCCGTTTTTGAAAAAAAACAGTAAACCTACCATGCCAGGGATAATTGCAGAAAGAACGTAAGCCCAGGTTTTTGCATTAGGCGCTGCAACGCCCATTACTTCGGCTGCATCTTCGTTTTCGCGGATGGCAAGTAATCCAAGTCCAAATTTTGAAATGCGGACAAGATAGCTGATGACAATGGCTGCTACTGCCAACCCCGCCATGACATAGAAAGCCATGTTCAATGCTTCTGCTGCTCCACCATATTCTTTATAGACTCTGAAATTAAGTGTCATACCGATAGGACCGCCAAAAAGATCGAAATTATTAACAAAGGCTTTTACCGCTTCGTTAATTCCAATTGTAGCCAATGCAAAATATGCACCGCGTAAGCGTAAAATAGCTTTCCCTAGCAAAAAAGCCAAGAGACCAGATGAAATCCCGGCAATAATGAGTGAGGCCCAGATAGACCACCCCTCTTCGTTTAAGAAATATAAGCCAACATAGCCGCCAAAACCAAAGAAAACGATATGGCCAAAGTTGACATAGCCTGTGTACCCCAGCAAGATGTTAAGACTGGATGCCAGCGCAATTGCCTTTAGAATGGTAAATGCATTTTCGTGGTTGGATACGCTGTCTGTGAGAGCGGGCCATAGAGCAAGGCCGATCACCACAAGCAGAGGGGTGATAAGTCCGAGGTGATTACGCCAATTTTTCATTCTTTCGCTCCAAAGAGACCATTAGGGCGAACAAGAAGAATGACGACAAATAAGCCAAATTCGATTACAGGAACCCAGGATGTTTCCAAAAATGCCGGGATAACACCCTCGAGGACGCCCAGGATGAGACCGCCGAAAAGTGCGCCAACAGGATTGCCCAGTCCACCTAAGACGCTGATGACGAAACTCTTAAGCTCATATCCTCCACCAGAGAGAATGCTAAAAGGGAAAAATGTGGCGATCAATGCTCCTGAAATGGCAGCAAGCATAGTGCCAAGTCCGAAGCTGAGAGCCAAAATTTGGGTTGAAGGAATGCCCATTAATTCGGCAGTTGCTCGGTTATTGGTGACTGCGCGGATATATTTCCCAGGACGAGTTTTATATAAGAAGAAATAGAGTCCGCCTGTAACGAGAATGGCAATTAGAGCCGCAATTAAGCGTGTTCCTAATATTGTCGTAAAACCTAGATCAAAGCTGCCCATATTAAAATCAACATTATATGGAGAAGTAGTTAGCGCAGCGGTGGCGATCCCGATGATGATCATATTGACAGAAAAGGTCGCTAATAAGGATGAGAGATGCGGCGCATCAATCACCTTGTGAACGGCGATGAAGTAGATCGCAATGCCCAAAAGCAGACCCAAAATAGCAACCGGGATAAGACCAAGATAAGGGTTGATGCCCATTTTGATAAAAATAAAGAAAGTCCCAAACATACCCAGTGAGATGATGGGGCCATGAGAGAGATTGATGATATCCATTACTCCCCAGATCAGGGTTAATCCCATTGCTGCGACACCATAAACAAAGCCCAAGAGAACGCCATCGGGAAGGGATGCTAGAAGCAAGCTAAGTTGTTGCATAGGTACTCCCGTGTTGATAGGAAATGAAGAAAATCCCATCAGCATTGATGACAGGATTTTCTAGGGATGTGGCTATTCAGCGTGCATGGGATAAAGTGGATCAGATGTAGCGACGCTAGTGGGGGCAACGATCTCCAATACGAATTCGCCAGCATCGTTTAATTGCCATTGAGCAACAACCATTTTGTGAGCAATTTGCAATCCATGTGCCTCTTCTGATGTTTCAAATTGAATGCCACCGTAGAAGGTGAAAAGATCCATGGCGTTTAATGCAGCTTTTACAGCTTCCGAGTCAGCTGAATCGGCATCCATGATGGCTTTTTGTAAAACCATTCCTGCGACGTAACCGCCAGCAGCATGATAAGTGGGCGCTTCGCCATAAGCGGCTTCATACGCAGCAGCAAAATCCTCGCCAGTGGGGCCAAACCATTCTTTACCCATTTCATCAGCTTCTGCCTCGGTGTGTGTGGCATTTAGTTGCCATTGGCTGGAAGAAATAACACCAAGAGCTGCATCACCCAATTCAGGGAATTTGGTGTCAGCGGGAGCAACCAAAAGGTAAACAAGTTCAAGGCCAGCGTTTCGGTCATAAAGTGAGCGAGCCAAAGCGGTGCCGTCGTTATAGTGGCCGCCGCCGAGTAATACAGTTGCACCAGAGCTGGTGATCTTGTTGACGATAGGACCAAAGTCAGCAGTTTCAGAGGCATAGCTTTCTTCGAGAACAATTTCAAAGCCATTTACTTCGAGGTAAGGTTTAATGCCTTGCGCAACAGAAGTCGAGAATTTGACATCTTCATAAACCAGCGCGACTTTTGCATCTGGGTTCAATTCTTTGAGCATGTCAACAGTGCTGGACATATAAAGACTGGCAGGCGTATATAGCTGGAACAAGCCGGTGTTGCCGGTTTTATAAGCTGCGTCATCCGCTGCACCGGTGGTTAGCAAAACTTTTCCGTTTTGCTCAGTCACGATGGAAGCAGCAGAAGTTAAACCAGATGAATAGGGGCTAATCAAAAAGTCGGCATTATCTTCAATTACGAGACGGGTATAAAGCTCCTGCACACGTTCTGAATTAGATTCATCATCATAAGTCTGAGAAGCAAAGGTGATAACAGAGCCGTCGCTCAGAGTAAGGCCACCAGCTATATTGACCATATCCATCCATAAAGAGAAGCCATTTACCTGGCGTTTAGAAGAAACCTCGTATTTGCCAGTAATCGATGATGTAAAGCCAACGGTCAGTGTTTGCGCTTCAGGAGCTGCGGGAGCTTCTTCGGCAGCAGGTGCTTCCTCTGCCACAGGCGCTTCTGTGGTGGGTGTGCCGCAGGCAGCTAAAACAAGACTAGCCAGAATTAGTAGAGAGAAAAGGGTGGTCAACGAGCGTTTCATTTTGTACTCCTCCAATGGATGAAATGGGAAAACATGGCAAACCAAGCGATTCGCCATGTAATTATTCTACATATCCTATACAAAAAAAAGCTAAAAAAGAGAGCGACTGCGTAAACATGATATAAAAACATGCAAGGCCTGATTATTGGATGAGTGGGAAGCTCCGCTCTTGTTTTGAGATTGCTGCCGTTTAGTAGGCAATGGATAGCAGAGAAGTATTTCTCGTCAAATGCAAACTTGCTGAAATACGAGGTGCACGAGTACAGCTTAGAACCTATCCGAAAAATAATTCGGAATGCTCCCTGCGCCGTACCCAAAGGGCACGCGTCCTCGGCGCAGGATTTGAGAGAGAAAGCGCCGCCGAGGACGAGGACGGCGGCTAGAGCAATGTTTAAGATAGATTCTTAGTGCTGAGCGGTTTGGAACCTTCTGGGCTAGGCCTGTTGGGTGATTTTATTTATCCTGCAAACCTATAGCCAATACCGCGTTCAGTTAATAAATATTCTGGTTTAAGCGGGTCAACCTCGATTTTTTGACGTAATTTCCCCATATAAACGCGCAGGTACTCCGCTTCTTCACCATACTCTGGTCCCCAAACATTTTGTAAAATGAGCCGATGAGAAAGTGCTTTCCCTACATGGCGCATCATATAAACAAGTAAGTTAAACTCCGTAGGTGTCATTTTTAGAATTTCGCCACGCACGCTGATCTCGTGCCGCTCTAGATCGGCAATAATCTCACCTCGAGTGATCTGTTCATTATCAGTGGGAGATTCTGACCACCTTGCTCGTCTTAAAACAGCTTTTACCCGCCCAAGAAGCTCTCCTGTGCCAAAAGGCTTGGTAAGGTAGTCGTCTGCACCCATATCAAAAGCGCGAACCTTATCTGTTTCTTCACCTAAAGCTGTCAGGATGATAATAGGTACAAGCGAGGTTTGCCGGATGCGTCGCGTTGTTTCCAGGCCATCAAGATGCGGCATCATAATGTCCATAATAACAAGGTCTACATTTTGTGTGTTGAAAATTGCCATCGCTTCAAGCCCGTTCGAAGCAGTTTCTACATTGAAATTGCGGACTTCCAGATTGCGGCGCACAAAATCTCGAAGAGGTTTTTCATCGTCAACAACAAGAACGGTAGGGGTATTGGTACTCATAACTAGACCAGCCTTTCTATTTCTGGGGGTTCAATGGGAATTGAAAAAGCAATGCACGCTCCTTTTTTCTGAGGTTCTGCCCAAATTTCTCCTCCGTGTGCCCAAACAAGCCCTTGGCAAATGGCAAGGCCTAAGCCTGCGCCACTTTCTACACGCGTCAGGCTCGAATCCAGGCGATAGAAGCTCTGAAAGATTCGTTTGCTTTCTTCGGCAGGAATACCCGGCCCGTTATCTTTGATGCGGAAAACAAGCATTTCTTCTTGAGAGTTAACTACCTCCACCTGGATGGTCGCGTCTTCGCCTGCGTATTTGACTGCGTTTTCGAGCAGGTTGCGGAGTACTGTTTCGAGGCGCGGAGGATCTGCAAATAATGTGGGCAAGTTGGGGGCAAGAGCGATCTTGAGTTTGTTTTTTTCTTGCAATCTTGCACTTTCTGCGGCACGTTGGATAAGTTCCTCGACCGGACATTCAATCCGAGAAATGGATAAGTTGCCAGATTCGATACGCGAGAGATCGAGAAGGCTGCTCACCAAGGCGCTGAGGCGGTCTGTTTCGGCAGAAATAATGGAGAGAAATTCACGCTGAGAAGCGGAATCCCATTCGACATCTTCCGCGAGGAGAGTTGTCGCATATCCTTTGATAGCAGCCAGAGGTGTGCGAAGTTCGTGCGAGACTGTAGCGATGAGACTCGATTTCATGCGGTCAACTTCTCTGTCAGCGGTAATGTCGCGGAAGATAAGTCCGCGCCCAATTGGTTTTTTCTTCGTGTCAGTTACGTCGAAAACTTGTAGACGCAAGTAAATTTTTCTGTTATTTATTAGCAAAGGTACTTCTACGCCGCGCTCTTTTTCGCTTGTGAGGGCTTTGTCTATTTCTTGACGATTTTTCTTTCTTTCAGGCGCATTGACGAGAAGACGGTCGATAACGCTATTTATGCTGGTGTGGTGTAGTTCTTCAGGGGAAAGATTGGCAAGCTCTCCTATGCGTCGATTGGCATAGACAACGTTTCCTCTTAGGGTGCTCAAAACAAGTCCATCAGACAAAGAATGAACAAGGGCTTCAATGCGACGGGTTTGTTCTTGCAGGCGCATGTCGCTGCGAGCATAGAGAGTGGCGTTTTCAATTGCCATGGCAACATGATTGGCAAAGTTTGCAAGCAGCTGAATTTCAGCTAAAGTGAAAACATGCGGATCTGGGCGAAATACAAGCAGGGCGGCAGGAGGTGCGTGCTGTGTAGTGAGTGGTACTGCAAGAATGGAACGATACCCTTCAGCTTCTGCGCGTGGCAATCTTGCGGTGAACGAAGGATCCTTTTTAGTATCGCTAATCTGGATCGGTTCTTTTGATTTTAGCGCACGCATTGTAATAGAGCTTGGGTCCGTTGGTTGAATGGAAAGGTGTATCGCATATCTTCTTGAGAGACCACGACTGGCGCGAATGCGGAAGTTGTTACGTTCTTCGTCCAGAGCAACGATGGCGCACATATTAACGTTGAAAAGTTTTTGGACTTGCTGCAAGATGCGGTCAAGGACGGTTTCTGGGTCTAGCGTGGAAACGACCGCCTTGCTTGTTTCTAGCAAGGTTTCTTGTTCGTCAATACGCTTGGCTATGGATTCTTCCATGCGTAGGATGCTTCGAATAAGGTAGCCAATTTGGTCTGGGCGTATGGAAAGAGCTTTTACTCTTGTTCGCTCTTCTCTGCTGACACCTTGCGTGCTTCCGATTGCACGACTTAGGGATGCGAGTCTTTCAATAGGATTTACGACGCGGCGGGCGAGGAGCATCCAAACGAATAAGCCGATGACAGCAAAGGTGATGGCAACAATTGTAGTAATACGATGGATGGTAATTTGAGTGGCGAAGGCTGTTTCTGTAGGGCGGCTGACGATTACGCTCCAGCCTGCACTAGGTATTGGGGCGTAGGTGTATAGGCGCTCTTCATCTCTATTGTTGTACTTGATCAGGGTTCCATTTTCTCCTGCCAGAGAGGGGGCATAAACTTGAGGCAGGAGACTTTCGGCATCCTTGAGGAGAAAGTCAGGGTCGGGATAGGCGATGATCTGTGCATTTGCGTCAAGAATGACGATTTCGAAACCTTCCTCCGGTCTGTAGGTGGAAACTATTTCGTTCAATGTATCGCTAAGGCTGGCGAGTTTTATGTTGGTTGCCACGATCCCGATGAATTGGTCTTCATCCCAGATTGGCATAATGGCTGTTGCAACAGCTTGATTTGTTGTTGGGGATATACGTCCCTTTGAGACCAAAGAATTTTTGGTGAGTAAAGCACTTTGGAAATAATTTCTGAACGAGAAATCTTTGCCTATTGTCGGGCTCTCTCCAATGGGGTAGTGGTAGAGCATTATCCCATTATCGCTTAACCTGTATATAAGGTTTACATCGGGGCGAGTTTGAAGAAAGGCTGAAAATATCTCTTCCATTTTTGCTGTGTCAACAGCGAGCACGCTGGGGTGTTGGGATAGCCCCTCGACGGCTTTCATTGATTTGGTTATGGACAGATCGGTCTCAAGGGCAATAGCTCGCGCCAATGAGAGATCACTAGCTCTCACATTTTCTTGAATCTGCTGCCCGGCAAGCTGATCAAAGCCAAAAAGAATAATAAGTGCCGGGATGATTATAAACAGGTAAAGAATAAGCAATTGCATGCCTAGATCTTTGATGGGAGAAAGCCAGCGGCGTATCATTGGAATTATTTGGGGAGAAGCCACTCAATGGATGCTGCACCGGCGTAGGCAAAGAGAGTTGCTTTGATGAGCTGTCCGATCCAGCAGGCGAGAAGGAAGTTTTTTACAGGGATTTTTGCTGCGCCAGCGGCAATCCCTGCGATGTCGAAAAAAGGATTGGGGATGCTGGCAAGTATGAGGATGGTGAGCGTACCGTTTTTTTCTATCCAGGGCGTGATTTTTTCGTAAATATCTGTTCGCTCAATGACGGCTTGTCCGCTAAATCCAGCAAGATATCCTGAAAGCTCACCAAGCGCTGCCCCTGAGCCGGCGGCAAGCCCTATGCCTAAGGGATGAAAAACGCTGCCCATTGTGAAGACGATGGCAAGGCTGGGAGCAGGGAGAATAACTGTTGCATAAGCGAGCAGTGCGACAAGAAAAATCCCCGGGTAGCCATATGCTCCAAGTTCTTCGACTTGGTCGCGAATAGAAAAAACGAACGCGCTTATCCCTATGACCAAAAGTAGACTGAGCCATCGTAAAAGGGATAAGCGCCGTTCGCTAGACATTTTTTTAGGCTTCTGAAATTGTTACTGAAGAAATTTTTGTGCCTACACTCACAGCCATGAGGACATCGATGCCTTCAGTGATTTGCCCAAAGACGCTGTGCCTGTTGTTGAGATGCGGCGTGGGAACATGAGTAATGAAGAATTGCGAGCCGTTCGTGCCGGGACCAGCATTTGCCATCGAAAGGATGCCAGGTTTGTCGTGCTTCAGATCAGGGTGAAACTCGTCCGCAAAGCGATAGCCGGGACCGCCCCTGCCTGTGCCGGTTGGGTCGCCACCTTGCGCCATGAAGTCGCTGATAACACGGTGAAAAGTGATCCCATCGTAGAAACCTTCACGTGCGAGAAAGACAAAGTTATTGACTGTTTTTGGGGTTTTATCGGCAAAAAGCTTGAGCACCATATCGCCTTTATCGGTGGCGATGGTGGCCGCGTACTTTTTTGCGGGGTCAATCATCATGTCAGGGGCAGAAGCCCATTGTTGTGGGGACATATTTTTTCCTTTTTGATTAGTGGATTTTTACAAAAGAGATTCGATACGTGCGACGACCATATCTAAGGCGGCAATATTATAGCCGCCTTCGGGGATAATCACATCGGCATATCGTTTGGATGGTTCTACAAATTCCAGGTGCATTGGGCGTACGGTAGAAAGATACTGTTGAACAACATTATCGGTTGTGCGTCCGCGCTCGCTAATATCTCGTTTCAAGCGACGGATAAAGCGGATGTCGTCATCTGTATCCACAAAAATTTTGAGATCAAAAAGTTCTCTTAAAGCGGATTCGACGAAGATTAAAATCCCCTCGACGAGAATAACTCCACGTGGGAGGACGCTGAAAGTTTCTTCTGTTCTACTGTGTGTGGCGAAATCATAAATGGGAATTTCAACTTGCTCGGCGTTTTTCAATTTGGTAATATGCTCAATCAACAAGCCCGTTTCCAAAGAATTTGGGTGGTCAAAGTTGACCGCTGCTTTTTGAGTGGGAGGTAATCCGCTCAGGTCTTTATAATACGCATCATGTTGCAAAAAGGCGATCCGTGAAGCCCCAACGCGATTGAGAATTTCCTGCGCTACCGTTGTTTTTCCAGAGCCAGAACCACCGGCGATCCCAATAACAAGAGGAGTGTTTGTAGAAACCATCTTAGCATTATACCCTTTTGTGTGAATCAAAAAAAGTGCCCCCAGAATATATTCTGGGTGCACTTTTTCAACCTAGCGTAGTCTAGGATTTGTCTTAGGACCTATCCGAAAAATATTTTAGGATGCTCCCTGCGCCGTACCCAAAGGGCACGCGTCCTCGGCGCAGGAATATATGAGAGAGATCGCCGCCGCACTCCTGCGAGTATGCTGCGCGAGGGACGGCGGATAGAGCAATTTTAGGATAGGTGCTTATATTAAACGCCAGCCATATAGGCTAAGCCAACAGTGCCTGGTCCAACATGCGTACCGAGTACAGGGCTAAGTTCGGTGCGGGCTATTTCTGCAATGTCCATTTCTTGTTGAGCAAGCGCTAACAAGGCGCCTGCATCTTCTTCTGCGTTTGCTTCGAGCGTTGCTAGGCGAATTGGTGTTCGGTCACCAATTTCATTTTTGATGATTTCAAGAACGCGCAGATGAGCTTTGCGTTTTGTGCGTACACTTTCCAGAGATGCAACAAGCCCTTCCTGTACAGAGAGAATAGGCTTTACTTTCATTGCAGTTCCCATAAAACGTTTTGCACCACCAATGCGTCCGCCACGATGCAAAAACTCAAGCGTGTCTACAGCAAAATAAGTACCGCAATTATCACGTGCTTTTTCTGCAAGGGCTTGGCAATCTTTAATGGACGCACCATCTTGCGCAGCACGCGCAACAGCTAAAGCCTGAAAGCCCAAGGCCATAGCTGTTTGTTGGGAATTGAAGATGTGTACGCGGTCTTGTCCGCTTTTCATCATTGAGCGTCCCTGCACTGCGGAATTGATCGTTCCAGAAAGACTCTCTGAAATAAAAACGCCGAAAACATCATAATCTTCAGCAATTAGTCGTTCGAATGCTTCTTGCATATAGGGAATGGTTACTTGCGATGTTGAAGGCATTACCTTAGCGCTTGCGAGACGTGTATAGAATTCGCTGGGTTGAATGTCGATTCCATCCTTCAAGGTTTCATCCCCCCAAATAACTTCAAGAGGTAAGATTGTCAGCTTATGCTTGGCAACCAAATCTTCAGGAATATTCGCTGTACTATCTGTAATTACTGCAACTTTTTTAGACATAAATCCTCCGGGTGATTATTTGATCTTTCAGAAGTGCTTAACCCGCTTTTTTATGATAAGTTGCGTATGCATGGTATCTTTGCTATAATCGCTAAGGCTATTAGCCAAATCACACCACCATGAAGGAATACTCTCTTGGCTTTTTTTAACCCCATTAACTGGTTACTCGGTCTCTTTTCTTTAGACATTAGCATCGATCTTGGTACAGCAAACACCCTTGTCAATGTTCGTGGAAAGGGAATTGTCATTAATGAACCATCTTGGGTAACAATAGACAAACGTTCTCGACGTCCTCTTGCTATTGGTATGGCAGCCAAGGAAATGGTCGGACGCACGCCTAAGAACGTAATTGCAGTTCGCCCTCTTCACGATGGGGTTATCTCTGAATTTGATATTACGCAGATCATGCTTGAGTATTTCATCGGGCGCGTTCATGAGCAGAGCGTTGTGCCTCTTCCAAAACCACGCATCGTAATAGGTATCCCTGCTGGGGTAACAGAAGTAGAAAAGCGTGCGGTTTATGATGCCGCAATGGCTGCTGGTGCGCGGCAAGCCTTCCTCATTGAAGAGCCGATTGCTGCTGCTCTGGGAGCTGGTCTTCCTATTGGTGAAACGCGTGGAAGCATGGTTGTGGATATTGGAGGCGGCACAACCGAAGTTGCTGTTATGTCAATGAGCGGTGTTGTTGCTTCTCGATCCTTACGTGTGGCGGGTGACGAGATGGATCAAGATATTATTCAATACTTGCGAAATAAATATAATCTTTTGATGGGTCAGGGAATTGCAGAAAAAGTCAAAATGACTATTGGTTCTGCCTATCCTCTGGAAAAAGAAATGACGATGGAAGTGCGCGGGCGCAATTTGGTCACAGGCCTTCCAGAGACGGTTGAAATTTCTTCTGTTGAGATTCGCGAAGCTTTAGCAGGTTCTGTTCAGGTGATCGTTGATACGGTGAAAGATGCTCTTGACGAAATCCCGCCGGCAATTATTGGCGACCTTATGGATTTAGGTGTCTGCCTGGCGGGTGGTGGGGCACTCTTGAATGGCCTTGATCAGCGCTTGACAGATGATACAAAGCTCCGAACCTGGGCGGCTGAAGACCCACTGACTTGTGTTGCTCGCGGTGCTGGTATGATCTATGATGATTTTGAAAATCTCTCCCCTTATCTCGTCGGATTAGAGCGACGTAGTTCTTAGGATATCCCTATTCTTCATGAGGAATTTTACCTTTTCCTTATGACCCCTCCATGAAAACGATATTTTCCCGCTCCTTGCAGACAACCATCATCTTTTTGGTGGTTGGCGGTATTCTGGCACTGGCCTTGGGAGGCTTTTTTAGTTCTGCGTCAGACAGTTTGGGCAGTTCCCTTATTTCTGTGCAAACATGGGTTTCAGAGCGCTATGTTACCATTCGTGATTTTTTCAACGCACCGAATGACATCGTGTCTTTGCAGCAACGTAACGCGCAATTGGAATCTGAGATATCAGGTTTGCAAACACAAGTAATTCAATTGCAGCAGCAGCTTACGGATACACAAGTCCTGGCCGCGTTGGTTGATTTTTCCCAAAGTAGCCCTGAGAGTGTTTATAAAGCCGCCTCTGTTATCGGGCGTGATCCCAGTCCTTTTCTGCATTACATCATCATTAATACTGGTTCTAACGATGGGATTCGACGAGGAATGCCAGTTGTCACAAATCAGGGTTTGGTAGGCCATATAGATGCCGTTATTGCAGATGCAGCACGAGTTCAATTGATCACCGATCCGGCGTCTGCGGTGAATGTTCGTTTGCAAAATGCTGATACAGATGCGCTTCTTGCAGGTTCGCTGACGGGCGATCTTGCTCTTGAGATGATCTCTCAAGACTTGGAAGTTCAGGAAGGTGATGTTATCCTCACATCTGGCTTGGGCGGTGATTACCCCCCTGATCTTCTCGTTGGACAATTATTCAACCTTCGTAAGCGGGACTACGAGCTTTTTCAACAGGCTTCGGTGCAATCGACCGTAGATTTTTCCCGCCTAGAGATCGTCTTGGTAATTATGAATTTTAAGCCGGTTGATATTACCCCGTTAATTCCAGTAGAGACTCCATAATCCTCTTGTGAAAGAATTAATTGCACTTCCTTTGCTTTCGTTGGTATTGGTTGTCCAGCTAGCGATAGTGAGTCGCATTCCCTTGTTGGGAGGCTATGCAGACCTCATGCTTGTCACACTTGCAGCCTGGTCTTTGCAAGATCGTGTCGAAACATCTTGGCATTGGGCAATTTTTGGCGGCATTCTGATGGGATGGGCTTCAGCACTCCCATGGTTTGTTCCTCTTTTAGGGTATCTTCTTATGGTTGCCTTATCGCGACTGCTTGTACGTCGCATTTGGCAAGCACCTTTATTGGCTCTTTTTGTTGTTGTTTTTTTAGGCTCCTTGGTGGTGCATATCGCTTCTGTGGCCATATTACGTCTACTGGGTACCTCATTTTCAATAGCAGATGCGCTGAGCATTATTACCCTCCCTAGTCTTTTGATAAATCTTTTCTTGGCACTTCCTGCATTTCCCATATTGAGGGACCTCGCCGTGTGGATCTATGACATTGAGGATGAGCTATGAGCTCGAATACCCCACGTGATTTTCGCACAGATGCATGGAGAGTTTGGATCTTCTATCTTTTAACCGCGCTGGTTTTTGGTGCGCTGGCTTTTCGTCTCCTGAGTTTGCAAGTTTTCGAAGGTGAAAATTGGCTTACGCGTGCCGAAGACAATTACACGCTCGAAATTAGTGTGCCCACATCAAGAGGCATTATTTACGACCGCAATGGGGTTATTTTGGCGCGCAATATCGCTTCCTATAATGTCGTTATCACCCCAGCTTTTCTCCCCGATGATCTTGCGGATATCCAACGAGTTTATAGAGAGCTTTCAGTTATTATCGACGTTCCCGTTAACAACGGCACTGTGGATGACGCAAAACTTTTTGCTACCTGTGTTCCAGGGCCAGGTATTGCTCAGTTGGTGGAATTAGGGGATTCTCTTGCCCCATACAGACCCGTGCCCGTCAGTTGCGATGTGGACGAAGATACCGCCCGTATCGTACGCGAACGTGCAGTAGGCTGGCCCGGTGTTTCTCTGGAGATCGACCCGATCCGAGACTATCCAACAGGCTCTCTCACAGCGAATATCATTGGCTTCTTGGGGCCTATCCCTGCAACTCAAGTAGATCTTTACGAAGAGCTGGGGTTTGTTGCAGGGCGCGACAAAATAGGCTACGCTGGCGTTGAATCAACGCTGCAAGATATTCTTGCAGGAACAAATGGTAAAAGGGTAGTCGAAATTGATGTTGCGGGGAAAGAGCTTCGCAACCTTGCGCCACCGGTTGCAGCTATTGCAGGTAGAAATGTGCGCCTTTCCATAGATGTGCGTCTCCAAAAAGCCGCTGAAGGTGCTTTGCTGGGTGAAATAGAAGGCTGGAACGCCTATTTTGGACAAATACGAATTTCCAGTGGCGTGACCATTGCCATGAACCCAAAAACGGGTGAAATTCTGGCTATGGTTTCTTACCCATCTTACGAAAATAACCGTTTGGCGCGTTTTATCCCTGCCTATTATTACCAACAGCTTAGCGAAGACCCTCGCCATCCGCTTTTAAATAACGCCATCTCTAGTGAATATCCGCCGGGATCAGTTTTCAAGCTTTCAGCGGCTACAGGTGCCTTAAACGAAGAAGTCGTTACTGTTGATAAGGCTATTTATGCACCTGGTCAGCTTATTTTAACTGAGAAATTCTCCCCGAATGATCCAGGGCGTGAACGCCCCTTTGTTGATTGGATTTTTGATGAACAGCCAGAAGGCTTTGGAGAGATTGATTATTATCGTTGTATTGCTTACTCCAGCAATGTTTGTTTCTATAAACTGGGTGGCGGTACCGGAGATTTGCCAGGTTTTGAAGACGAGATTCCAGAAGGTTTGGGTATTCTCCGCTTAGGTGAGTACGCTCGCGCACTGGGATATGGTGAACCATCAGGCATTGAGCTCCCTGGTGAAGCTGATGGGTTGATCCCATCGCCGCAGTGGAAACGTATTAATCAAGGTGAAAATTGGTCTACGGGTGATACTTATATTGCCAGCGTAGGGCAGGGATATGTTCTCTCTACGCCTTTGCAGGTGCTTATATCTGGCGCAACGATCGCCAACGATGGAAAGCAAATGCAAGCTACTGTTGTGCGCGAAGAGCTGGATGATGAGGGGAGGTTGCTAAAGCCTTTTGTGCCACGCCTGAAATGGGATATTACAGATACACCACTTATCACTAATTTTGATTGTGACGATGGTTATTGTATTGATATGGAAACAAAGAGTGCTGTTGACCCCTACGTAGTCGAACAAGTTCAAACAGGGATGCGTTTGGCAGTCACAGATACTCTCTATGGAACATTGAACGAAATTTTTGGTGATTTCCCAGTGGCTGTTGCTGGCAAAACAGGAACAGCTGAGTATTGCGATGACGTTGCTCTCGCCGCAAACCGCTGCACCTTTGGAAATTGGCCCACGCATTCGTGGACGCTGGCGTACGCGCCTTATGAAGACCCTGAGATCATTATCATGGCTTTTATGTACAACGGTGGCGAGGGCGCTGCTGTCGCTGGTCCGGTGGTGGGGCGGGTGATGGAAGCTTATTTTGAATTAAAGGAAATTGATCTTGCTGAAGGCGGTGGGGGATAAAACCGGTATTATGAAATGCAATATAGAAAGAACTTCGTTTTACTTTTTGAAACATTTCGTTTGTTGCTTCATGCTATAATTTGCCCAGCTTTCAGTTCTTTATTCAACCAATTTTTTAGACCTTCAAACTCATAGCGAAATGAATTCAAAGAATTCCCTCATCCAAATAAAAGGTTTGCGCGATGGTTTGCTTATTTCTCTCGGCGAAGGGGAATGGCATGAACTGGAAGCCTTGCTTTTTGAGCAGATAGACGAACGCTCATCTTTTTTTAGCGGTGCTCGCCTTGCTCTGGATGTGGGAAAACAGGTCTTGCGTGTAATCAATTTGACAAAATTGCGAGATGAGCTTTCTGAGCGCTCCATCTCATTATGGGCTGTAGTGAGCGATGAACCAAAAACGGTTCAGACGGCGCAATTGTTGGGGCTGGCAACACGTATCTCGAGGCAACGCCCTCAAGAAGTTGCGCGTCCAAAAGTAGAAAAAGATGTAGAGAAAGAAAATGCTGTTCTTTGGGTGGAGCGCACTATTCGCTCTGGAACGAGAATAGAACATAATGGGCATGTTGTCGTGATGGGGGATGTCAACCCAGGTGCAGAAATTGTAGCGGCGGGGAATATCCTTGTGTGGGGGCGTTTGCGTGGTTCTGTTCATGCAGGGGCAGATGTTGAGG